>NZ_KI518089.1 GCF_000479045.1 Cetobacterium somerae ATCC BAA-474 | reverse complement strand
ATAATATTCTTTTAAAATAGAGGAAGAAGTTAAAGAGATAATTTTTATTAAAATATCTTTAGAAAAATTTTTTAAAATATTGTCATAAAGAGGAGTTTTTTTAGCTAAAACTAAAGCATCATCTGTAGTAAGAATTTTAAAACATTTATTTTGACTATATTTTTTTAAATATCTATATGCTAAAGAATGAAAAGTTTCAATACAAATATTTGAATCAGGTAAAAAAGAGCTGATTCTTGTTTTTATTTCATTAATAGCTTTTCTAGTAAAAGTTAGAATTAGAATATTTTTAGAAGGTATTTTAAGTTCAATTAAAAGAAGAGCTCTATATATAATGGTTCTTGTCTTTCCAGAACCTGCTCCTGCTATAACTAAAAAATGGCCATTAAAATTTATTACGGCTATTAATTGATCAAAATTTAAATTATTGATTAAAAAATTTTTGAAATTATCAGATAAATCTAAATTTTTTAAAGATATATTTTTTAAATAGTTTTCTTTCATAAAACTTATCATCTCCCCTATAAAAATAAAGCTTAATAGAATATACCTCAATAAAGTAAAAAAATCTAATAAAAGTAACAAAAAATTGAATAATGAGTCTAAAAAATTAAAATGATCAAAAATTGACGGTTAAAAATTAGAAAAATTATCGAAAAAAAATTTTAAAAAACACTAAAACACAAGTATACTAGCATTATAAAAATAAAAATTCACACAGGAGTGATGTTTATGACACTAATAAATACAATAGAAAAAGTAAGATTAGCACAAAAAGAATATTCTAAATTTACTCAAGAAAAAGTAGATGAAATTTTTAGAGAAGCTTCATTAGCTGCAAATAATGCTAGAATAAAATTAGCTAAAATGGCAGTTGAAGAAACTGGAATGGGAATTGTTGAAGATAAAGTTATAAAAAATCACTTTGCTTCAGAATATATATATAACTCATACAAGGATACAAAAACTTGTGGAACAATAGAAGTTGACGCAGCTTATGGAGTTGAAAAAATAGCTGAACCAATTGGAGTTATAGCTGGAATAGTTCCAACTACTAACCCAACATCAACAGCAATATTTAAAGCATTATTAGCTTTAAAAACAAGAAATGGAATTATTTTTTCTCCACACCCAAGAGCAAAAAATGCAACAATAGAGGCAGCTAGAATAGTTTTAGAAGCAGCAGTAAAAGCTGGAGCTCCAAAAGATATAATTGGATGGATTGCTGAGCCATCAGTTCAAGCATCTAATGATCTTATGAAAATGGCAGATTTAATATTAGCAACTGGAGGACCAGGAATGGTTAAGGCTGCTTATTCATCAGGAACACCTGCAATTGGAGTAGGAGCTGGAAATACACCAGTAATAATAGATGAAACAGCACACATAAAAATGGCAGTAAACTCAATTTTATTATCAAAAACTTTTGATAATGGAGTTATCTGTGCTTCTGAGCAAGCAGTAATAATTCCAACTTCAATTTACGATAAAGTAAAAGAAGAGTTTACAGCAAGAAATGCCTACATATTAAAAGGTGACGAAGTAGATAAAGTAAGAAAAACAATAGTAATAGATGGACATTTAAATGGAGATATTGTAGGACAATCTGCTTACAAAATAGCTCAAATGGCTGGAGTAACTGTTCCTGAAAATACAAAAGTTATTATAGGAGAAGTTGAATCAGTTGAATTAGAAGAAGCATTTTCACATGAGAAATTATCACCAGTATTAGCTATGTATAAAGCTAAGAATTTTGAAGACGCTTTAAAGAAAGCAGATAGATTAATAGAGCTTGGTGGAATGGGACATACATCAGTTTTATATGCAGATGAATTAGTTGCAAAAGATAAAATTGATTTATTTGGAAAAACAATGAAAACAGGAAGAACATTAATTAATATGCCAGCAGCTCAAGGAGCTATAGGAGATGTATTTAACTTTAAACTAGCACCATCATTAACACTTGGATGTGGATCGTGGGGAGGAAACGCTGTTTCTGAAAACGTTGGAGTTAAACACTTAATAAACATAAAGACAGTTGCTAAAAGGAGAGAAAATATGCTATGGTTTAGAATTCCTGAAAGAGTATACTTCAAATTCGGATCTCTTCCAGTGGCTTTAGAAGAATTAAAAGGAAAGAAAAAAGCTGTAATTGTAACAGATCAACAGTTAGCTTCTTTAGGATATACAGATCATATAACAACAGTTTTAGAAAATATCGGAGTAGATTTTAGAGTATTCTCAGATGTACAAGCGGACCCAACTTTAAGTGTAGTTGAAAAAGGTGCAGAATTAATGAGAAACTATAACCCAGATGTAATCATAGCTTTAGGTGGAGGTTCAGCAATGGACGCGGCTAAAATTATGTGGGTTATGTATGAGCATCCAAAAGTAAACTTTAAAGATTTAGCTATGACATTTATGGATATTAGAAAAAGAATAGTTAAATTCCCTAAAATGGGAGAAAAGGCAGAGTTCTGGGCAGTTGCAACTTCAGCAGGAACAGGATCAGAAGTAACTCCATTTGCGGTTATAACAGATGATACGACAGGAGTAAAATATCCATTAGCTGACTATGAAATTACACCAAATGTAGCAGTAGTAGATCCTCAATTGATGTTATCAATGCCAGCTGGTTTAACAGCAGCATCGGGAATAGACGTAGTAACTCACGCTATTGAGGCATATGTGTCAATAATGGCATCAGAATTTACTAATCCATTAGCATTAGAAGCAACTAGATTAACATTTAAATATCTTCCTGAATCAGTTAAAGGTGGAGCGTTAGCAGTTAAAGCTAAAGAAAAAATGGCAAATGCATCTTGTATGGCTGGAATGGCATTCTCGAACGCATTCTTAGGAATATGTCACTCAATGGCTCATAAATTAGGAGCAGCATTCCACTTACCTCATGGAGTAGCAAATGCATTATTACTTGATGAAGTAATTAGATTTAATGCAACAGATAGACCATTTAAAATGGCAGGATTTGCACAATATAAATATCCACATGCAAAAGAGTGTTACGCAAAATTAGCTGACTATTTAGGATTTACAAAAGGAAATGAAACTCCAGAAGAGAAAGCTAAAATATTAAGAAAGAAAATAGCAGAATTAAAAGCTGAAATTGGAATAAAGTCAACAATAGCAGAATATGGAATTTCAGAGCAAGAGTTCCTATCTAAATTAGATCAAATGGTTGAAGATGCATTTGATGACCAATGTACAGGAGCAAATCCAAGATATCCATTAATGAGTGATTTAAAAGAGATGTACTTAAGAGCTTATTATGGTCCAGAAAAATACTTAGCTATGCAAAAGAAAAGCGAAGAAAAATCTGAGAAAAAAGCAAAATAAAATTAGCCACCTTAATTAAATTTAGTCATATAGAAAATAAAACCTCCTAAATATTTAGGAGGTTTTATTTATAGTTATTTAATTTTTGACCATATTTGTTTAGATCCAATAAAGCCTGATTTATCAAGACTTCCTTTTACTATAAGGGTATTTGGGTCTTTAAAAGAGATTGAGCAGTAGTAAGTTTTTCCATTTTCTGGATTGTAAATAAATCCATTTTCAAAACGATCTTTTTCAGGGTTATATGTGAAATCACTAACGAAATTTATACCAACTAATAATCTTGTTTTAAGTTTTTCATCAGGATTTGCTAAATCTATTTTAGTTTTTCCTTCTAACTTGTGACCTTTCTCATAAATTGGGATAGTTAGTTGTATGATTTTTCCAAAATATCTATTGTCTATTTTTTGAAACTCTACTATGATTTGATTTCCATTTTTAGCTTTTTCAGTAATCCATTTTCCTTGAATATCCTCTTCTTTTGAAAAAGTTAAAGTACTAAATATAAGTGTAATTAATAAAAATATTTTTTTCATTTTATTCCTCCAAAATATTTGTTTTTAATATTATAACAGGTGTAATTAAATAAATCAATACTGAAAAAAA
>NZ_KI518088.1 GCF_000479045.1 Cetobacterium somerae ATCC BAA-474 | reverse complement strand
TTTACTGTTGTCGTTCCATCTGTAAACCATACTCCAATATTATGAATTGATGGGTATAATGTATAACCTGGATTACTATTTATTCCTGCTGAAGTCCATGTTAAAGTGTTTATATTTCTAGGTAATCCACTTGGTGATCTTGTTGTTCCATCTAAAACATATGTTCCTATTCCACTCGTATTTCCTTTTGCTATTGGATTTGTTATTGTAAAACTTGAGTTATTAATAGTTCCTCCAACTGTATTTATTGTTATATCTCCAAAAGTAAAATTATCATAAAAATATTTTGCGTTACTCGAAGTACTCGCTACTCCTAGTCTAAACAAAGGAGCACTATCATTTGTATATACCTCTCCAGGTACCATTGTTGTTGTTGTTGTTGGATAACTCGGAGAGCTTATTGTATAATAACCATTATATACTTTTGAAACATTTAAACTATAATTTCTAGCATTTTTATTATAACTATCATTAACTGTAACTTGAGGTATCGTAGTTTGCAAAACAATAGTCTTGTTATTTACATTATCCCATGCAAAAATTACTTGAGTAAATCCTACTATATTTCTACTATTTCCACCAAAAAATCTTAATCCTGAATTTATACTTGTTTCTGTCATCTCAGTATTTTGATCATTTAGTTTGACTGTTCCTATTACAAATTGAGAAGTATCTGTTGGTATTAAATTTTTAACCACAACGTTATTTGATGCTGCATATCTTTTTAATGTGGC
>NZ_KI518087.1 GCF_000479045.1 Cetobacterium somerae ATCC BAA-474 | reverse complement strand
AAATACTGCACTTGTATGAAATAGTATTCCCAATATATTTAAAATTAAAAAAGGAGCTATTTTCCTTTCTTTTATATATTGAATAGAGAATAAAAATAAAATCATTGCTTTTATATTTCTTAATAGTTCTACTTCAATATGTAATCCTTGAATACTAAAAAATATTGCAAATGCCATTATTGGATATTTACAATATTTTTTAAATATAAAATATAAAGCTATAAAATCAATAGTTGTAGTTATCAATTGATAAAAAATATAGTTTCTAAAAAAACCTCTAATTAAAGAGGTATATAACATATATCCTTTTTCATAAATGTAAGTTGAGTTCATAAAGGAAGGATAGTAAAAATACCAATCCCATCCTAAAAATCCTCTTGTTCCTAAAAATATAATTAAAATAATAATTATACCTTTTAAGATTTTTTCCTTTTGAGCTTTATTTTCTGAAAAAACATCATAAACTCCTAACACTAATAATATCAAAGCTATTGATATAAAAATCATTTTAGTTCCTCTTTATAAATGTTTATATATTTTTTTGCAGTTCCTTCAATTGAATATATTAAGCTATTTTTTATCCCTGCTTTGCTTTTTTCAAAATAATATTTTTGATCTTCCAAACTCATAATTTTTTTTACTAAATCATTTACATCTCCCAGTTTAAAAAGAAGTCCACTATCCCCAACAACATTAGCCAATCCCTCTACATCACTTGCTACAATAGGAGTTCCTGCTGCCATAGCCTCTAATGCACTTAATCCAAATCCTTCAAAATTAGATGATTGTATCGCTATATCACTTCTTTTTAAAAGTGCTGGAATAGAATTTGAATACCCTAAAAATTGAACTCTATCATTTAAATTTAACATTAAAACTTCACGCTTTACAGCTTCTTGAGTTTCTCCTTCTCCAACAAAAGTCAACGTATAATTTTTGGGTAATTTCTCCATTGCTCGTACTACGGTTAAGTGATCTTTAGATGAATGAAACCTTGAAACCATTATTAAATTATTTCCTTTTCTCTCTTTAGGCTTTCCCATAAATGCCCTTAATGAAACTCCATTAGGTATAATCTCTATTTTTTTTATATTTAATCCTACCCATTTCATAAGTTCTCTAGCAGTAGCTTCTGATATTGCTATTACTTTATCGTAAGAACTATATATAAATTTATCTAAAATTTTATATACCCACTTCTCTCTTCTTCTATTGTGAGTACTATGTTCTGTTGTTATATACACTACTTTTTTATTTAAATATTTTACAATACTTGTCCAAATTTGAGCATGAACAAGATGAGCATGTACTATATCTATTTTATTTTCTTTTACTATTTTAGATATTTCAAATGGATTTCTTAAACTAAATTTATCATTTGCTTTAAGAGTGTAAATTTTTACACCTCTTTTTTTATATTCTTCTAAAAATTTTTCATTTTTAGTATCTAAAACTAATAACTCCACTTCCATTCCCTGTTTTTTTTGAGCTGGAATTAAATCTAATAGTAGCTTTTCTGCTCCACCTAATTCTAAAGATGTTATTATGTGAAGTATTTTCATTTAATTCTCCTTTTCTTTTTTCCAATCATAATACATCGATTGGAAAAATCTAATTAAAAACTTAACTTTATTTTTAATTGGGATTTTTTTTCTCAACATATATTGGTAATATAATTTTAATCCTTTAGGATTATTTTTTATTATCTCATTAAATTTTCTTGTATAACCATCATCCAAATATTGATAGTAATATATACCCTTATCTATGTATCTAAAAATATAGTTTTCACCTATCTGATTCCAAATATATCCTTCGGGAATAAATTTTTCATTCTCTATTTCTGGAAAAGGATACTCTCTCATTATAGAAGTTTTAACTATTTCAGCCTTATCTCCTAATATTTTTTTATTGTAAAATATATCTAAAGGATTACTATCTATTTGAGCTCCCCCAAAAGTTTCATTTTTTCTAACACTTTCTCCATTATCAAAAACTTCAACCTTTCTGAATACAATTCCAGCATAATCATCTGGTAAGGTTACAATTTCTTCCTCTATTGTTTCCATTGCTTTTTCGCTTAAATAATCATCACTATCAACAATAAAGAAAAACTCTTTTTCAGCTAAAGAAACACCTATATTTATTGCTCTCATCTTCCCACCATTTTTTACTCTTTTATATAATATGGGAATCTCATCTTCATCTATAAATTCTTTTATCAATTTTTCAGTTCCATCACTCGAACCATCATCAACAACTATCCATTCAAAGTTTTTCACTGTTTGATTTTTTAAACTTTTATATAATCTCCTCAATGTTTGTTCTCTATTATAGGTTGGTGTAAATACAGTTATCATCACTCTTACCTTCCTTTTCCAAAAACAACTGTTTTTAAAGTTTTAAATAAAATTACTATATCTAAATATAAGCTATAACACTTTATATAATATAAATCATATTCTAATTTATTTTTAGCATCTTCTACTGTTGCCCCATACGGATACATTACTTGTGCCCATCCAGTAAGTCCTGGTTTTACCATGTGTCTTAAACCATAATAAGGAATTTGTTTTTCTAACTCCTTTATAAAAACCATTCTTTCAGGTCTTGGTCCAATAAAACTCATATCTCCTCTAATAACATTTAAAAGTTGAGGTAATTCATCTACTCTTGTTTTTCTCATAAAATTTCCAAATTTTGTAACTCTTGGATCATTTTTTTGAGCCCATTTTGCACCATCTTTCTCTGCATCCTGTCTCATACTTCTAAATTTATATACAGGAAATTCTTTTTCATTTTCTCCAACTCTATCTTGAGAATATATAATTGGACCCGGACTTTCTATTTTAACAATTATGGCAGCAATTATCATGATTGGAAAAGTTAAAGCACCTATTATAATAGACATTCCAATATCAAAAACTCTTTTTACCTTATTTTGAAACTTACTTCTTAAAATCTCGAATCCATAGGCATTTAATAACCACTCTTCATTTATATATGAAACTTCAACTTTTTTTTCGATTTCTAACATATAATCTAAATATCCCATTACATGAGTATTTCTTAATTTTATTTTTAGTATTTTTTCAATTTCTTTTTCCTCTAATTTAATCTTTCCTAATAATAATAATCTTATATTATTAGTTTTTACAAAGCTTTCTAATTGGTCAATATTATCATTAAAATCAATATAACTATATCCCTCTAATTTCTCTAAACTCTTTTCTAAGTTAAATTTTAACTCCCCAGATCCATAAATAGTAACTGGTTTAATTCTGTAAACACTTATATTTATAAGTGTTCTTAAAAAAATAGTAATCGTAGCAAACAAAACAAAGAATATAATCAACCAAAAATCCCAACTTATAAAAAACCAAATAAAAAAGAATATAAAGTTTAATCCAATTACAGTTAGATAATTTCTTATTGAATACTTAGGCACATCAAAATTCATTAAATCAAATAAATATAGCCCTAATATTATAAAAGAAAATACTCCAATACCTATGATGCTCGTTTCTAATGTTAACCCTAAGAAATTTGTTAATATTAAAAATAGAATACCTAAAATACCTATATAAAACGCTCTTAACATTAATTCTCACTATCTCCTTCATAAAGAACGACTCTTTCTCCATCCTCTATTATATTTTCATCAGCTCCATTTTTATCATAAAATATAATTGCCTTAAATATTTCATCTTTAGAATCTAAACCATACTCTGAAAATAAGGCTGTTGGATAAGCCTCATCTCTATAAGATACAACTGTTAATATATTATTATTTCTAATTAAGTACTTTGTTTTTTTATTTTTACTAGCTGCATCTTCATCATCTCTACCAATTCTTCCAAGTATCTTCCCTAAAATATCTAATTGAAATTTATCCTCATCATTTTTTACTTCCCAAACACCTGAATCCTCTTTTTCAATTTTAACTTTTCTCATCTCTTTCCCAGTTTTTAAAATATATCTTATATTTCCCATGCTATCAAAAGCAAATGGTAACCCCTCATCCTTTAAATTATAAGAAGCTAAGTTAAATCCTGGTTGAATACTTCCTGGAACTCTTTTTTCAATATAAATAGCTGGCAATTTATCATCTATTGGTATCGTCTTTAATTTTAGCTTTTTACTCTTTATAACTTTTTTATCATTCGGATTTAACTGTTCAATTAAAACTATATTTTCCACTTTTGGATATAATCCTACTATTGGTAAAATATCTCCTGATACATATTTTTTTTCATAACTAAAATTAGGCATTCCACCTATACCCATTATTGTTACTTTTAATAATTCTGTATCGCTACTTGGTTCATATTTCATACCATAAGCCAATGGTGTTCTTCCATATGGATTATATCTTATAAATGGATCTTCAAAGGTATAGTTTTTCTCTTCGTATTCTTTCTTTAATTCTTTTTCATATTTTTCATCTTGAACGTATAAATCACCGTATAAAGCAGCTTTTCTAATATCAAATCCTTTTAACATCTCTTCTATCTCTATTGCTAAACTTGGATTTACATTTCCAATTTTATAAAGAGTTTTACTTATTTCAACAATTTCCTCTAAATCATATTTTTTCATATCTTTTTTTTCAACAAACTCAACAGTTATAGGAGATTTAGATAAAATTTCACTTATTTCTATTAAGTTTTCTTCTGAAAGTTGATCAAAAGTATCTTTACTATTTTTTATTGGTAATAGTTTAGTTATTCTATCTTTGATTTTTATAACTTCAGGTCTATTTTCAATAGTTTTAATATTGTTATCAAAATTACTTTTTATTAAATCTTCTTTAAAATACTTACCTAATTCTGGAGATAACAATGCTAATTCTTTTAAACCTTTTATAACTTTAGCATTTTCTACTGCTTTATTGTAATCTGTATTTTCTGAATAAGAAGCTATATCTGGATTATTTATAAAATCAACTAATTTTCCATCTTTTAAAATAGAAACTGCCATTTCCATTTTATCTGGAGATAAACTTTCTAGAATTCTTTTTAATTTTCCATCTTTTAATTTTATATCAAAAATTTTTTCATTTTTTTTCTTCTCACTATTTTCATATATTTTAGAAATGCTTTTATTATTTTTTAATATATTTTCTATTTTTTTTCTATTAAATAATAACATAAAACCGATTATTATTATTAACACAGAAACTATCGATACTATTACTTTTTCTTTTTTTATCATATTTTATATTCACCCCGTTTTTAAATTTTTAAATTCCCTATTATTATACACTATATTGAATTAATTGTATAAAAAAAAGAGCTAAAAAGCTCTTTAAAGTTAAATATTTTTCCAAAAAATAAAAAAATGGCGCTTCTTG
>NZ_KI518086.1 GCF_000479045.1 Cetobacterium somerae ATCC BAA-474 | reverse complement strand
ATATTATATAATTTTATATATTTTTTAAGTTACCCTCATTAATAAGTGCTTATTTTTTATTTAATATTAGAAAATTAGAAAAATTACATTGTTATAGTTGTTTATATTGTTATATATTGTTTATATTGTTATGTACAAAAAAAAGTATAAAAAAAGCTTGTTTAAGCATTGATTTTATTATGAAAAGTAATGTTTTTATTACCACGCATTATTGGGGACTTGTTACACGTATTATTGGGGGTGATTACACGTATTACTGAGGGTGATTACACGTATTACCGAGGGCTTTTACACGTATTACTGAGGGTTTAATAAAAATTTAACGTATTGCTGGGGGATATTTATTAATTTATTATATGACCACGCATTACTGAGGTGTATTTTATAAGAAAAAATGACTGTTTTTAAGAATAATTTATATATTTTTATAAGAAATTATGTTAAAATATGTAAAAAATTGGATAATTTTCTAGATAACCCCCATTATTAAGTGTAAAAAATTTAGATTATTTTTAAGGAGATAAATTAATGAGCAAGTGGTATGAAGAGGAAGTTATAGATACACCAGAAACAGAGATAGTAGAAGAAAATATCTATGTAGACGAAGATTTTATTAAAAATAAATCCTTAGTTCGTGTTGATATGAACGTTATACAATATCCACTTTTTTCTAAAAATACAAGAAGAAAAGTAAATCAAATTGTAAAATATTATTTTAATAAAAATCGTGATACATATATAAATGTTACACCAAAAGCAGGAGATTATATACCTGGAGAATTAGAAGAAAAAGTTTTTATAGCCTTGATGAAAGTTATGAAAAATAAAGGTATGCCAAGAAGATTTATTGTAACGGCAGCAGAGTTAAAAAAAGAACTAAAGTTAACAACCAAAGATTATGTAAAAAGGATTAAAGAAAGTTTATCAAGGTTGGCAACTTCTAACTATAACTTTAAAAATACAATGTATTCTTCTGTGAATAAATCAATCTTAACTCAAGATATTGAAACAACAATTCTATCACTAAAAACAATTAGACTTGATGATAGAAAAAATAAAACTCTTAAAGATCAGATCAGTGATAACAGAATAAAAGAAGTTTATGAAATATCTGTATCAGACCATTTTTACAATAATATAATGACAAAAGGTTATATGGTTTATAATTCTGATATTTTATTAGATATAGATACCAGTACGGCTCGTACAATTTATATGTTAATAGAAAAGCTTAGATATCATGAGCTTTACTTAAGAATAGATACACTTTTTTTAATAAAAAGAATTCCGTTAAAGTTTAATCCTAAAAACCCACATAACACTATAAAAATTTTAGAAAATAATTTAAACGAATTAAAAATAAAAAATTTGATTAAAGAGTTTAATTTTGTAAAAGATAGTACTTGGGAAAAATCAGAGATAGAGATACATTTTTATGAAGATTCGGCTGAAGAAAAACAAGAGAGATTTTTTGATGATTTTAATGATTTTAAAAATATTTCTACTCAATTAACAATATCTGCAACAGAGCACGATACATTAACTGAAAATGAAAAAGAACAATTGGAAAAAACAGTTATAACTAAAGAGTTGATAGAAGAATTATTTAATAAGTTACCAAATATAGCTAAAAAATTGAAATCTATGCCAAAAACTATAGCAGATAGTATTGAAAAATATGGAGAAGAAAAAGTAAGAGGAACAATAGCTTATTTAAATAAGCAAAAAAAATTAACTAGTCCAAGAGCATTTTTCTTAAAAGCTTTAGAAAATGATTGGGCAGGAGATATTATTATAGAAAAAACTAAAAAAGAAAATTTATCTCAAGAGAAAATTGAAATAAGAAAAGATGAAGTAATTGATGAAAAATTTCTTCAATTAGAAGCTTCTTTTGAGTTATTAACTCAAGAAGAAAAAGATGAGATAGAAAAAAATGCATTTAAAAATTATATAAAAATATGTGGAATGAACACTAAAATACAGAAAATGGCTTTTAATGCTGGAAAAAAAAGAATAATTTTAAACTATTTAAATGAGATAGATTATTTTAATTGTAACTCTTCACCAGAATTAGAGGTAATAGAAATAGAGGCAAAAAATAAAAGCTATTCAGAGCCTTTAACTAAAGAATTTTTATCATTAGCAAAAGATTATATAAATAATGTGTTAATAATGCTAGAAGGAGATTTCTCTAAAGAGGAGTTATTAAGATTGAAAATGAGATTAACAAAGGAAGTATTAGCAGGGAATATTCAAACTATAGATGATGTTCAAAATAAAGTTGAGGAAATTTTATTAGGAAAATAATTTAATAAGTAATTTTAAGATAAGTAAAAAGCACTTTTTCATTAGTTGAAAAAAGTGCTTTTTTTATAAAAAAAAGAGATTATCTTAAGATAAATCCCTTCTACTCGCGGACAAATTATAACATTAAAAATATTTAAAATCAATAAAAGTGAGAAAAAAATATTTTTTAGGCTTGACATAACACAATAAAAGAAGTATTATTTTATTAAGGTAAAATATAGAAAATTTTAATGTAAAGTCCTTTCTACTCGCAATAGAAAATTCATTAACTTTTTCTAAAATTTAGGAGGATAATAATGAAAATAAACTATCGTGAAAATTTGATAACAGTAACATTAAATTTAAATGGAGCAAAGATATCTTTAGAAGGAAAAAATTCAGATGAAATTGAAAAAGCTCTTAAAAATTTAAAATTATTGTTAAGTTAAGGAGTTAAGAATGATAAAAAAATTATCGTTTTCATATAAAAAAGATGGAAGATTAAATGGGTGTAGATTAAATTTATCTAAAGATATTTTAAATTTTTTATCTATAACAGAGGAAAACAATAACATTATTTTTGAATATAAAAATGATGAAATTATTTTAAAGTATGGAAAAACTTTAGTAGAGCAAGAGCAAAAAACGGAAAATGGAAAAATTCTTTTATTAATAAAAAATTATAAAGTTAAATTTGATAAAGTAGGAAAATATAAATCACCAAAATTAGTAATTCCGTTGCCTATTATAAATAGTTTAGGCTTAACGGAAGAGAAAAAAGATGTTGTAATTACACTATTAGATGACGCTGTGAGTATAAAGCCAAATGTGGAGGGAAAAGTGGATAGAAAAGGAAAAGTATACACAATAAAAGTTAATAAAGGTGGAGTAGGAAAAACTTTTTTAACAGTTCAATTATCAGTTGGACTATCATTAATTGGAAAAAAAGTATTAATTTTAACATCAGATTCTCAAAATAATGTGTTAGACTATACAGCTCCACAAGAGCATAAACCTATTTTTGATAGTGGTTTAAAAGCTTTTGTAAAAGGTGAAGATGGAGATATTGTAAGAATAAGAGAAAATGTTGATTTTATTCCACTTGAGGATTCTAAATTTTCTACAACATTTTTAAATAATCTTCCTAAATTTATAGAAAAAATGAAAATAGAGTATGACTTTGTTTTAATTGATAGTATTCCAACTATGAAATTAGATACAATATTTGTAGAGTGTTCAGATAAAGTTATTATTCCTTGTTTCTGTGATAGAGTTACAGTTGAAGGAGTTATAAATGTAGTAGAAGAAGCTGGTATTGATAAGGTATTTTCAATAATAGTTAATAAATACAGAAATACAACAAATCAGAATAAATATTTAAATGATTTAAAAAATGTTTTAGGAGAAACAACAATACTTCTTCCTGAGCCGATAAAAGAGTTATCGCAAATTGAAACTCTTTTAGAGAAAGGAAAAAGCGTTTGGGAAACAAATTCAAAAGGATTACAAGAAGTTCAAGATAGTTTAATAGAAGTTATAAAAGGGATGTAACACATGTGTTACAAGAATAAAATTTATGTTACAGTGTTATATTAAAAATTAAGTTTGCTTAAATTATACAATGAGGGGTGTTCAATGGGAGCAATAGATAGATTGAGAAGAGCTACTGAAGGAGCTAGCAAAGAAGTCATTGAAAAAGAGAAGAAAAGTGAAGCACTAGAAATAATAAAAAATGTAGCTAAAATAGAATTTTGTGAAACTAAAGAGGAAAATGAGTTTTTAGAAGTAAAAACAAAAGAGATTTTAAATTTACAAGCTAATGCTTCAATTCAACTTGGAAAGATTTTTAAAGAAGTTTCAGAAAAAATACAAGAGGATATGACATATTGTCAGTGGTTAGAATTAGTTGGTTTTAATAGAATGACAGCTTTGAGACATAGAAGAAGATTTGAATTATTTGAGAATACTAGTACTGACACGGCAAAAGAAATTGTAGGATCTTTAACTTTCAGAGAGATAGAAAAAATTTATAAAAATTTAGAAGAAAATTTAACATATTTAAACACATCAAATAGTGTGATTGAGTTTAAAATGTTTTTAAAAGCAGAAAATCCAATTAGAAGTGAAGAGATTAGAAAAGAGATTGGAGTAAATATAAATTTTGAGATTTTTAATAATATAAAAGAAAAAATTCAATATGTTGATGATAAAAGAAAAGAAGAGATAGAAAAATTATTA
>NZ_KI518085.1 GCF_000479045.1 Cetobacterium somerae ATCC BAA-474 | reverse complement strand
AAAACTAAAATTATATCTACTAAAATTGGTAAAAAAATTCCAAAAAGTATATATAAATAAGCTATATTAGTTTCTTTTAATATTGGAAATTCAATTAATCTTTCTATATTCAATTTATTTGAAACTATATAGCAAAAACTTAAAAATTTGAAACTTACTATATGAAAACACATAATCACATAACTTTTTATTCCAATAAAACTTAATATATTATTTATGCACTTTACATTATCTAATAAATTAGTAGCATACAAACTCAAATAAATACCACACAACGTCACTGGTAAAAATAAATATATTTCTGAATACTTTCTATTAGCTATATCTATTATATTTATATTGTTCCCTAAAATTATAAATAAAAATATTGCTATAACTCCTAATAAAAGATTAAACTTAATTCTATACTCATTTTTCTTATATATATTTCCTAATTGCATAAAAAATTGACCAATAAAAGTTATTTCTAAAACTTTATTTATATATGCATCTCCACTAGAAAAAACTAGTGCGTATACTAAAAGAAAGCTTGAGATAACTATTGCTTTCTTGTGAAAAATTGTATTTAAAAACATATACAAGCAAAAAGATAAAAATAATGATGGGATAAACCAAATAGCTCCTAATAAAATTTCTGAATTTAAAAAAAATAAAGCTTTCAATATATTTTTAATTAATTCATTAATCGAATAATAGTCTCTAACCCAATATATTTTGTAAAAAATGTTGTGCAAAAAAACCATTGTCAACACTATAGTTATAAATGGAATATATAATTTTAATACCTTTCTTTTAAAATATATTTTCCTTTCTATAAATGTATGGAAAGTACTCTTTAAAAAATATCCATTTATAAAATAAAATAGAGGAACATGAAAAAGATATACATATTTAACTAAAAAACTATTTGTGTGTCCAATAACAACTAAACAAATACCAATTCCTTTAAGAATACTCATCTTTCTATTGTGCTCTTTTATTATTCTTTTTATTTATAGTACCTCCCTTTGATGATTTATTTTTTATATTTCAATACTTTTTAGACTATCCTCTCTTTTTTCCTATATAGAATCAAGAGTATTATTTTGTACTTCTCTACTTCTTTGTCTTTGTTTTCTAGTATAGTAAAACAGGAGTAAAATAAATGTTGTTCCAAATTTAGTATATAACCCCCCTCTTATTAGAAAACTAAAAATACCTAAAAAAGCTCCTATATTTATAATTGATTTAATATTATTTTTAAGATTAATATTCATAATCAAACTTATTATAAACAATAAAGTCCAAACAATTCCTAACTCTGATATTATTCTTGTTAAAAGTGAATAAGCATCCATAGCATTTAATCCATAAAAATGATACACTCCTATTTTTTTATCGATAAAATTTCTAAAATAACTGTACGGATGATTTCCTAACCCAACTCCGAAAAATAAATTTTTATTATTTAAAGCAACATAAAGATTGGATAAAATAGCAAAAGAACTGGCATTTATATCATGAAAAACACCTGTTTGTAATTTTTTTAAGCTTGATAATGTATCTATTACTTTATTTATCCAAGCATCTTTAGTCAGCCACCCTAATATAATTACAGTAAATATACTTGACATTATTTCTTTTCTATTTTTAAATTTCACTAATATAAAATATAAAGGAATAGATATCAATGCTCCAGTAGACATAGTCATAAAAAATACAAAAATTATTACTAAATATTTTTTTTGAAGTTTTCTTGAAATTTTTAAAACTTCTAAACTATAAATAACAGCAGGTACTAGCGTTTGAGCTAGCCAACCAGGTTCATAAGCAACACTTCTTATTCTAGGTATTCCATATTTTAACATTGGTAGCGCTTTATAACTACTTCCTATTGGATATTTTAATATATCTATTTTTAAAAATATAAAAACTAAAAATTGTAATATTCCTAATAAACATATAAAATAACTTACTTTTAAATATATACTAAATAACTTTTTGTAACCATATTTTTTAAAAAGCAAGTCATATCCTATAAACATTACAACTATTACCAATAATTGATCTAAAACTCTATCTACTGGATAATTATTTTTATATGACTGTATTAGGGAAATACTTCCTACTACTGAAATTATTCCTATAATA
>NZ_KI518084.1 GCF_000479045.1 Cetobacterium somerae ATCC BAA-474 | reverse complement strand
CTTTATTTATTAAAAAAAATAAATTAAAAATTTATTAAAAGGAAAAACAAAGATATGTTGAAAATAGATAATATTACTAAATTTTTTGAAAAGAGGTATTGTTATGGAAAGAATTGAAGAAAAATTAAAAGATATTGAAAAAGAATATTTAGAGCTTCAAGAGGGAATAACAGAATATTCAAATAATAATTTGAAATCAGCAGATTTAAAAAAAAGAGGATCAAAATTTGGAATTTATGAGCAAAAGGGTAAAAAAATGATGCTGAGACTAAAAGCTGTTGGAGGAGAGCTTTCAATAGAAAAATTTAAATCTTTAGCTGGAATAATGGAAAAAGAAGAAATTCCATATTTACACCTTTCAACAAGACAGAATTATCAACTTCACGAAGTTGAATTTGAAAGAGTGAAAGACACAATAGAGCAATGCAATTCAAAAGAGATGTATTTTAGAGGTGGAGGTGGAAACACATTTAGAAGTATCTTAGTTTCTACGTACACAGGAGTTGATAAAAGAAATATATTTGATGTAATGCCATATGCAAGAATGGTTGAAAATGAAGTGTTTTTTATGGATAAAGCTTTTGATTTTGGAAGAAAGTTAAAAATAGGGTTTTCAAACTCTTTAGACGATGAATTTGTTATGGCTGTTCAAGATATGGGATTTGTTGCAAAAGAAATAAATGGCGAAAAAGGTTTTAAAGTTTACTGCGGTGGTGGAATGGGAAGAGGTAGTAAAATTGGGCATGTTTTAATAGAATTTTTACCTGAGACAGATTTACTAAGAGCAGTTAAAGCTTTAATAAACTTATTTTATGATCGTGGAGATAGAGTAAACAGAATGCAGGCAAGACTGAGATTCTTAGTTGAAAAAATGGGATTTGAAGGTTTTAAAAAATTATATTTAGATTACTTTGAAAAAGAAACTATAGTTAATGGAAAGATACCTAAAATAGACTATGAAAAAAAAGTAAGAGAGTTAAAACAATTTGATGAAATTGAGAATTCAGAGACATTTAATTTATGGAAGGATATTTGTACTAAAGAAACTAAATTTAAAGATATAGTTTCTCTTGTGCTATATGTAAAAAATGGTGATTTAAGTGCAAAAGATATAGAGAAGTTATATATATTAATGAAGGATATAAATACTCCAACTATAAGAGCTACTATTAATCAAAACCTAGTTATTCCATTGGTTCATAAATCAGCGATTCCTTATATATACAAATATTTAAGTGAAACAATTCCAGAGATAGTTACAGAAACTATATCAATAAGAGGACAAATTAGAGCATGTGTCGGTGCAAAAGTATGTATGATAGGAGTTCAAGATTCTCAAAGTATAGCAGACGCAATAGGAGATGAATTAGACCAATTAGCAAAAGAGTTTCCACAATATAGAAAAATTATATTTAAGGAGGCTAAAAATATAAGAATTTCTGGATGTCCAAGCTCTTGTGCAGGTGTTCCAGTAGCTCCATTAGGATTTATTGGATTAAAAAAGAAAATAAATGATAAGCTAGTTGATTGTATGCAGGTTTATATGGGAGGAATATTAACTGATTCAATTCAATCTTTAGCATTTGAAATACCAAATTTAATTTTACCAATAGATGAAATACCAATTTTGGTAAAATCTTTGTTTAGAGATTATTTAGAAATATTACAAGTTTATGATATTACTTTTAGTAATTATATGTATGAAAGAAGATTAGAAGAGTTTTAACTAAAAAAGTGACGATTAATTTAAATCGTCACTTTTTATTATTTTTGCACCCTTTTCCATCATTTCTTTGAGAGCGTTATTAGAATCGTTAAAAGATAGATTAACACCTTTACAACCATCTTCTATAACATTAACCTTAAAACCTAAATCAAGAGCATCTAAAACTGTATGTTTAACACAGTAATCTGTAGCTAGACCTAAAACAAAAATTTCTGAAATTTGGTTGTTTTCTAAAAGAGATAACAGTTCAGTGCTTTTTAATTTTCCATTATCAAAAAAACCACTATAAGAGTCAATTTCAAAATTAGTTCCTTTATAAATAATATGTTTAATTTCTTTAAGATTTGGATGAAAGTTAGAGCCATAAGTATTTTCAACACAATGTTCAGGCCACCAGACTTGTGGGAGATTATTTAAAATACCAATTTCTCCAATAGTTCCATTAGAATTTTTTGCAAAACTTTTATGATTAGCTGGGTGCCAATCTTTTGTAGCTACAACGAAATATTGATTTTTATTAAAAAAATCAATAACTTTATTAACAATAGGGATAATTTCATGAGCATCTTTAACTGCTAAAGCCCCACCTTCGCAAAAATCATTTTGAACATCAACAACAATCAAAGCTTTCAAAATAAACCTCCTAAAAATTCATTTTTCACAGTATAGCAGCTAAAGAAAAAAATGTAAATTAAAAACAACTTGGAAAAAGGATTTCTATTTGTTATTATTGTATATATAAGTATAAAATTTAAGGAGGGGGAATATGAACGTAATATTAGGAATTGCATTTTTTATTTTAGGGAGTTTAGCTGTTTATATTTTTCAAAGAAAAAAATATAAAAAAATGACAGAAGAGGATTTTGTTTGTGAAGTAGTACAAAAGGCTTTTATAAGAGAGAAATTTTCAGATCACAATGAACATAAGTTAGTGAGAGAATTATTAAAAAGTGATGCTTTTGTAAAAGATTTATCATTGACAGCAAAATTTAAAGGTATGATAGTAGGTTATATTCTTTTTACAAAAGTTAAGGTAGGAAATGATACATTGTTAACTTTAGCTCCCTTAGCGGTATTGCCAAGATTTCAAAAAAAGGGTATTGGTAAAAGCTTGGTAGAAAAAGGTCATAAAATAGCTAAAGAATTAGGATATAAAGGAATTGTTGTTTTAGGTCATGCAGACTACTATAAAAAATTTGGTTATGAACCAGCTTCAAAATGGGGAATAAAATGTCCTATAGAAGTACCAGATGAGAACTTTATGGCAATTGAATTATATCCTGGAGCTTTAAGTAATGTGAAAGGTACAGTTGAATATCCTAAAGAATTTGGAATAAATTAGGTAAAAGGGAGTGGAGATTATGAACTTTAATAATTACGTTGAAAGAAAAGGTTCAGATTCAAGAAAATGGAGTTTAGAAGGTATGCTTGAAATGGCATCTTACGTAGATGAGAACAGTATTCCTATGTGGGTTGCAGATATGGATTTTAAAGCTCCAGATTTCGTAGAAAAAGCTTTGTTGGAAAGAGTTAGTCATGGTGTATTTGGTTATAATACAGTTGGTGATGATTACTATAACAGTGTTATATTTTGGTTGAAAAATAAGAATAATTGGGATATAGAAAAATCTTGGATAGTTCCAACAAGTGGAGTCGTTCCTGCATTATGTTATGCAATTCAAGCATTCACTGAACCTGGAGATGGAGTAATAGTTCAAAATCCAGTATATCCACCGTTTAAAGGGTCTGTAGAGTTAAATAATAGAAAAGTAGTAAATAACTCATTAAAATTGATTCAGGATAGATATGAAATAGATTTTAAAGATTTAGAAGAAAAATTGAAAGATTCAAAAAATAAAATGTTAATTTTATGTAATCCTCATAATCCAGTTGGAAGAGTTTGGAGTGAAAATGAATTAAAGAATATTATAGAGCTATGTTTAAAATATAAAAAAATAGTAGTTTCAGATGAGATTCATAGTGATTTAATACTATTTAATAATAAATTTACATCAATGGGAATTTTAAATAGTAAAATTCATGATTATTTAGTTGTATGTACATCAATAAGTAAAACATTTAATTTAGCAGGTTTAAAAGCATCAAATATAATAATACCTAATAATAATTTAAGAGAAAAATTTATAAATGAAATGTTTAAAGTAGCTGCTAAACCAGTACCAAATATTTTTGGAGCAATTGGAGTTAAAAGTTGTTATTCAAAAGAAGGTGAGGATTGGTTAAATAATTTGTTGGAATATCTTGAAGAGAACTATTTATTTCTAAAAAAATATTTAGAAGAGAGGATACCAAAAGTAAAGTGCTTACCAATAGAAGGAACATATTTAGCTTGGATTGATTTTAGAGAGTTAAATTTAGATGAGAAAGAGTTAAAAAATAAATTAGAAAAAGAAGCTAAGATTGTTATTGATGGCGGAGAGATATTTGGAAACGAAGGAAAGGAATTTATAAGACTAAATTTTGCATGTCATAAATCTATTTTAGAAGAAGCATTAAAAAGACTAGAAAGAGCACTAAAAAATTAATCGATAAAAAAACAAGCAAGGATTTTAAACTTGCTTGTTTTTTACTTTATATAACAGTACAAATTTCATTGAAATTTAATCTTCTTTCTCTTGGATTTAAAGTTTTAGTTTCATCAAAATATCCTATTGAAAGAAGCATAACTACTGTTTTATCTTCATCAATATTAAAAAGTTCTTTTACCTTATCTTCATTAAACCCAATCATTGGGTGAGTATCAACACCATGGTCTTTTGCACATAGCATAATTGACATTGCTAAAAGAGAAACATCTCTAACAGCCATAGCATTTCTTTTAACTTCTGTAGGGTATAAAACAGTTTCGCACATATTAATAAGCTGTCCAACTTTTTCTTCTTTTAATCCTAAATCAATTTTTATATTCCACATAGGATTGTCTCGACCATATCCAAAAGTGTCCCCAACTAAGATTAGAGTCATAGAAGCTTCTTTTATTTTAGGTTGATTACAAGCTGTAAAAAGTTTTTCCTTAGCTTCAGTAGAACGAACAGCAATAATTTCCCAAGGTTGAAGATTAAACGCTGATGGAGCAAGAACAGCCTCATTTATAATATCTTCAAAAAGTTTCAAGTCAAGCTCTCTATTTGGATCAAAAAAATTAACACTTCTTCTTTTAGAAATAACATCTTTAAAATTCAT
Organism: Cetobacterium somerae ATCC BAA-474; assembly: GCF_000479045.1. NCBI lineage: Bacteria > Fusobacteriati > Fusobacteriota > Fusobacteriia > Fusobacteriales > Fusobacteriaceae > Cetobacterium > Cetobacterium somerae. The sequence continues at coordinate 3,698 of NZ_KI518084.1, read as the reverse complement.
ATTAACACACCTCCACAAAGATACTTAACTATATATACTGAGATTGAAGAGAAAATCTTTTATTATTTAACAACAAATCTAGGAATTCTAGAGTTTATAAGAGTAGTATATTCGTAATGATCCATTTTTAAAAAAGCATTACATTTATCGAAATCTTTATAAATTTCTACAAAATCGCCTAAATTAACAGAATCATCTATAAGAACAAATGATGTATCCATACTAATGTGAACTATAGGATATTCTTTATTATTTATATGGCACAAGATATTTGTATTTCTCTTAGAAAATCCATCTCCATAACCAATTTTTATTTTTCCAACTTTTGAATAGTTATTTATAAATATATTTTTTATACGTTCATATCCAATAAAATCTAAATCTGAAAAATTCTTTATATTATATATAGGACCAGAAAGAGTCCAAGAACGCTTAATATTGTAATCTATAATTCCAGGGTCTAGCATTCCTAGAAGACTTATTCCACAACGAACATGTGTAGAACCGTTTCCTAATCCTAAGAGCGTGGCAGCACTATTTTGAGAATGTATAATATCAAAATAATTGTTTCCAATGTAATTAATTGATTCAATAAACTTATTTTGAATATCGATGGTTTCATTAATATCAGAACTAAAAAAATGTGTCATAGCACCCTTAAAATGAAGATTATTTTTTATTATAATATCTTTTATAGAATCAATATCGTTTTGAATAAATCCATTTCGAGCAAAACCAAAGTCAAATTTCAAATGAAGTTGAGAAAAATTTACCTTCTCTTTAATTAGTTCTAAAAGTTCGTCAGTGCTATTAATAACCATTTCTAAATTTTTATATTTTTTTAAAATTGAAAAATCTTCAACTGTTTCAAAAATTAAAATATTAATATTAGGAATATTAAGTGAAAGAATTTCTAGAGCTTCAGACTCTCTAGCAACAGCAAAATAGTTGCATCCACCCTCTACTAGAATAGGAACAACCTCTTTTAAACCATGACCATAAGCATTTGCTTTGACAACTGAAATAATCTCTTTTTTTGTATAATTCTTTATATAATTAAAATTATGAATTATATTTTCTTGAACAAGTTGTATCTTAAAACCATCTCTACCCATACTAACACCCCTCACATATTTTTTATATTGTTACTATTATTACCATATAATTCTTTAAATTTCAAAAGAAATATTATAAAATACAAAAATAAGGAGATGATTAAATATGAAAGTAGAAGTTTTAGAATCAGCAAAATGTGCCTTAAAAAAGAAATTTAACGGAAAAAATGTTGTTGTAATTGACGTGCTAAGAGCTACAACAGTTATGGTTACAGCTTTAGAAAATGGTGCTAGCTGTATTTATCCCTTTAAAGAGATAGATGAAGCGAAAGAGAAGTGGAGGGCAAAAAAAGATGGATTTTTAGCAGGAGAGAGAAGAGGACTCAAAATAGAGGGATTTAAATTTGGAAATTCTCCTCTAGAATTCACTAAAGAAGCTGTTCAAGGAAAAGAAATTTTCATGACAACAAGTAATGGAACACGAGCTATAGAGAATGCTTTAAGTGCTGATAATTTATATATAGCTTGTTACTTAAATATATCTGCTATTTCTGAAAAGCTTTTAGAAAGTGAAAAAGACGTTGTTATTCTTTGTGCTGGAACAGATGATGAATTTTCATTAGATGATAGCTTATGTGCTGGAATGATTATAAAAAAAATGTCTGAAAAGATTAAATTAGAAATAAATGATTTAGGATTATCATTGAAAAAGATAGCAGACTTAACTTCAGATATAAAAGAAATTTTATCTGAAAGTAAGCACTATAGTTATTTGAAATCTATCGGTTATGAAAATGATTTAGAGTATTGTACAACTGTAGACGCTTTTAGTATTACTCCGTTTTATAAAAATGGAAAGATAAAACTTCCTCTTAAATAGAAAGAGGAAGTTTTTTTAATGATTTTTTCATTAATGGAATACTTATACCAAGACAAATAAGTTCAGCAATAGGAATAGCTAACCAGATGCCTATTTCACCTATGAATGCGGGTAATATAAAAAGGGGAATTAATACAAATATAATAGATCTTCCACAAGATATAAACGCTGATTCAAAAGGTTTTTCAATAGATGTATGGAAACTACTAGATATTATATTAATAAATGATAATAAATACGCAAATGTAAAGAAAAATATAGCTTTGTTAGTTAAATCAGCTAACTCCTTATTTCCATTTGAAAAAAGATAAATTATTTTATCACCAAATAGATGCATTCCAATGAAGGTTGTTAGTCCAATTACTGCTCCAGATTTTAAAGCAACTTTAAGTACATCTTTAATTTTATCAATTCTATTAGCTCCTAAATTATACGAAATTATAGGTTGTAGAGCTTGAGAAAGACCATAAAGAGATATATTAACAATTGAATTAATATAAAAAACAATAGTTAGTGCAGATACACCTAATACGCCAATATTTTTCATTATAATAATATTAAAAATATATATAGTGATAGCACTTGAAATAACAGTGAGCATCTCAGAACTACCATTATAAAAAATCTCTTTAATATCTTTTAATGTACATATTATTTTTCCAAAACGCATATGATGAAAAAGAGTTAGGGCTCCAAACATATTTGCGAAACATGATGCAACAGCAGCTCCTTCCATTCCCATACCTAATTTTAAAACAAATATATAATCTAGAAAAACATTAGCAATAAAGCAAACAGAACCACTAATGAAAACTTGATTAGGTTTACCAGCTATTCTGACAAAAGTTTCAGTAAAGATAGGCATACTAAAGAATATAGAACCTGGAATGAGGATAGCTAAGTATTTCTTTACAAGAACAAAAGTTTCTTCATTAGCTCCTAAAAGCATTATAACTGTTTCAAAATTTGATAATAGAAAAACAGATATTATTAGAAGTGTTGTTAGAAGTAAAACTAAAGTTAGACTTGTAAGTCCTTTAGCTCTAGTTTCATTCCCGTTTCCAGAAGCTATTCCAACTAAAACTCCACCACCGATACAAATCATGAGAGCAATACTAAGTAATAAATTAATAAGAGGCATAGAGAGATTAACAGCTGCTAATCCTTGTGCTCCAACTCCCTTACTTAAAAAAAGACCATCTACCATAATTTGAAGGGAAACAATTAACATTCCTAAAATACTAGGTAAAGCGAATTTAAAAAACAATTTTTTAACACACCCATTTTCTAAAGTGATATTTTGTGACATTCTTCTCTCCTCTATGAAATTAAAATAATATTATATAAATAAATAGTTATATATGTTATTATAAACTATATACTTAACTATATTGTCAAGGAGAAAATATGAAAAATAGATATAAAATTTCTGAACTAGCAAAATTAGCGAATATTTCAAAACAAACTCTTATTTTTTATCATAAAAAAGACATATTAGTTCCAGAATATGTTGATGAAGTTAATGGATATAGGTATTATTCTAATTCTCAAATATGGGATTTGTTTTTCATTATAACTTTAAAAGAAGCAGGGTTTTCTTTAGAAGAAATAAAAAATTATATTAAAGTAAAAAATCCAACTAAAAATATAGAGTTTTTAGAAGAAAAAATTTATGATATAGATAAAAGAATTGATGAATTAAGAAAAAGTAAAAATAGAATAACTGAAAAAATATTATGTTTAAAAGAGATGTTAAGTAATTT
>NZ_KI518083.1 GCF_000479045.1 Cetobacterium somerae ATCC BAA-474 | reverse complement strand
TTATTTCTTCCTCTTCTTTTTCAAATACAAACTTTACAGAGTTTGTTAAATCATTATAATAATAATAATTTTTATCAAAATAATCATAGATATATTTTAAAAGATTTGTTTTTCCACTTCCATTAATACCTGCAATAACCACAGTATCAAGAACTTCACCGTTATTAGTAAAATCTATTGCTAAATTTTTTAAAACTTTATGATTTTTAAAATGTATATTTTTTACTTTCATTTTTCACCTCTTTTGGATTAATTTTATAATGTTCATTTATATTTTACTTTATTTTTCCTTTGAAATGAAGAGAAATCTATAAATTTTGAGGTTATATCCATAATAATGAAAGCTTTTTTTATTAATTATTGGAAAGAAAAAATATTTTTAATTTAAGAAAAAATGTGAAGTTTCATATGAAAATATGGAGCAATCTTTAGGAAATGCTTATTTAGGATTAAATACTCAACTTAAAAAAATAATAGAGAAAAACTATTATTTTGTAGATAAATCAATGTTGATAGACGAACTATTAAATAAAAGATCAGAAGTGACACTATTATCAAGACCAAGAAGATTTGGAAAAACTTTAAATATGTCAATGCTGAACTATTTTTTTAATATAGAGGACAAAGATAATAATAAAAAGCTATTTGAAGGACTAGCTATTTCAAATACAGATAAAATGAAGTATATGGGAGAGTATCCAGTAATATATATAAGTTTAAAAGAGATAAAGATTTTAATCATTTTGGTTTGACTGAAGAGGAAGTAATAACAGAAAATATCATTTTTTAAGAATACATTTATAAAAGAATATAGTCATGGTAAAACAGCTTTGTATTTTAAAATGCTTGAAGATTTGAATTTAAAATAGGGGATAAAAACTCTATTGAAGAGAGCTAAAGAAGCTTTAGCTCAAATAAATGAAAAGAAATATAATACATCAGAATGTCTGGGTCTAATTAAATATCTGTGTAAACCTTCAAGTTGGGATAATATTAAACTATCTAACTTGAAGGTTTTTATGGGAAAAAATTATTAGTAAAGATATATTTTAGAATATATACCCTAATTTAACACCTATAGTGACATTTTTTCTTTCTTTATTTGTTAAGTAATCTCCTTCGATTCCGTAAGTTATTCCTGAATCTCTTTGTACATCGTAAGCTAAAGTTAGGTTTAGAGATTCTTTTTCATTGTCTTTACCTAAAATTGTAAAGTTTGATGTAGAACCTTGAATTTTACCACTCATATTTTCATTATCATATCCACTTAATCCATAAATTCCAGATAATCCAGCAGATAATTGACTAACAGTTCCTTTACTATAAAGAGTTTTACTAATGTTAAATCCCAACTTCCCATCTAAATAGTTATAGTTTTGCTTAGCTATATCTAAAGCCAACTTCTCCTTTGATTCTTCAATACTATTTTGAATAATTAATGAGTATGATAATAGCCCTTTTACACCAATCTTCATATCTTTAGGAAGTGGATAATCATAAATAACTCCACTATAAAGATTTAATCCATTTGTCTTAGGTTTACTTTTAAAACTTAAATCTTGGTAGTTATTTTTTAACTTTCTATTTACATCATACTCTCCATATTGAGCTCCTATTCCAGATATTATATTAAAGTTAGGAGTATATGCATATCTTCCATATCCACCTAAATATAGAGATTGCCCTTTTATACTTGAATTTGTTGTCACTGTATCAAGACTATCTTTTTTTATTTCTTGGTGATTAGAAGTAGCTCCTCCAAAAATTCCACCAATTTTAAAAGAATCATTCATCTTTTTTTCATAAAGAGCATACCCAGTATTTATATTTCCTTTAAAATCATCTTCCACATCTCTATTAGATATATATCCACCATCTACATATGAATCTTTTTCAAAACTATTTTGAACTCCAAAAGGCAATGAAGTAAATGTATTCAACTCATTTTTAGATATTTTATTTAAATACTTGTAGATATTTCTTTTTGACATTTGGTCAGTTAACATCTTTAATTCACTTAAAGCCTCTTGTTCTCTCACACCTCCAAATACAGTTTTCTTATTTGTAGAAGTAGTTGTTTCCCAGATACTTCCAATTTTTTTAGCATCTTTAATACTTTTGTAAACTTCATTTTCTAGATTATCTAAACCTTGAACTCTATCTTTTACAACAACTTGAACTAAAGAGTTACCATTCTCATCACTTTTATTAAGCTCTTTAATCTCGTGGACTATAGAATCTGAATCTAATTTAATTTTAGATTTTAAAAACTCTTCCCCACTAGTAGTGAAGTTTCTAACTGTTGTTTCCAAAGGTCTTCCCATATTTATAGTTGAGTCTTCATCAATTTTAGAAACTATCATTTCAATGGAAAACTTATTCTTTTCATTTAAATCTAAAACATATGCATTTGTAAACTCAATATCTTTATCAGAATCTCTAAAGGCATGTTGTATAAGATGTCCCTTATTATCTTTAACATCTGTATCTATATCTAAAGTTAAAGAGTGGTTTCCTGATAGAGATGGATTTTTTTCATCTCCTATAGCTCTTCCAACTTCTACAACAGCTATATTTTTAAGTTTAGCATATGGTCCTAAAATTATATTTGTTCCATATTTTCCTGTAAATTGCTCTGTTATTCTAAGTTTATTATACCCTTCTCCTAAATCGATAGTTCCATCAACTCTACCCTTACCTCTAAACTCTATATTTTTAGATTCTATTTCAAGTATTAAATTTTTATCAGAAAGGATTCGATCAGTCCACTTTCTCCATATTGCCTCTTTCTCCTCGGGATTATCATCTCTCCAACTAGCAAATCCAGTGAAAAAACCATGTTCTTTTTGAATACTTTCAATCTTTTCATACTCTGCTAAGTATTTATTAAAGTCTGTTTTTTCATATTTTTTCATATTCTCATAAAGCGGAGTTACTTCAGCTAAATATTTTTCCAATGCTTTTTCAAACTCTCCACCTTTTTTAAAAGGTATTACCCATTTAGCATTAAACTCATCCTCTTCCATCTCACCACTTTTTAACTTCTGCTTATCAGCAGTTAATTTTTCAATAGAGTTAGAATATTTAGTTACATATTTAGATTCATCTTTTAACATATCCTCTAAACTTTTTCCCTCGTTTCCATAGTAACTTCCCCCTGTTATTCTAAGATTCTCTTTAGAAATACCTTTATCTTCAATATACATATTTGAATCTTTTGTATAAAAAATTTGTCCCTGCTCATTTTTAGGTTCGTAAGTATATATTTTTGTATATACAGTTTCATTTAAAGTTTGATCATATCCCTCTCTAATTCTAACTCCTTGTAAATCCCATAGAACTCTCCACTCCTCCTTGCCATTTTTAGTAAATAACTCACCATTTTTTAACTCTGTTTCAACACCATTCTCTTTTAATTTTTCATGGAGATATTTAGCAACTTCCTCTTTAGGTTTACCTTGAATTTTCTCTCTATAATCTTTCATAGGTATATCTAAAGGATTTGCAGTATCGTAACTTTTATTTAAAGTTTTATTTATATTTGTATAAACACCTTCAATACTATATTTTTCATTTTTATTATCTCTTATTTTTTCTACAGTTTTATTATAATCATCACTTTTTTTGAAAATAATATCCTTTACACTATTTCCATTTCCAAAGTAAAATCTCTTTTCATAGTTATTTCCAACAAAGGGTAGTTTCTCTTTTAAAGATTTATCAATTGCATTTAACTTATTTTCTACAATATCAATTGCAGAGTGATAAGTTTCCCCTTTATAAAATCCTCTGACTCCTGTAAGTTCTATCTTATCGTTGGCATGGGCCATTGCAACAATATCAATTCCATTATCTTTGGGACCTAAATCATGTGTACTTCCCTCTAAGTAAGCGGAATTTATACCTTTTTTTTTGTTTATTTGATCCACAACTCTTAATATATTTTCATAAGCTCCTTTTTCTATTGTTTCAGGAGGAATAGATATTATTGGTAAATCATTTGCATATATTTTTCCGCTCAATGCTAACAGTGCTAAAAGTAAATATTTATTTTTTTTCATATTTTAATCTCTCCTTTAAAATTTAACATTTAATCCTATATAGTAGTTTCTCTCTGGTGCAGGAACTGCTTCAATACTTGTTTCTCTCAAGTTATATTTAGTAGAAGCTAAGTTTTTAATACCAGCTCTAACTGATGAATACTCATCTAATTTATATGTAACTCCCACATCTAAAACACCATAACCATCAATTTTATAACTAAAGCTTTTATCCTCTTCACTCATCTCTCTTCCCTCTTTGCTACTTATATAGGTATAAGTTCCGTTTAAAGATAGATTATCTGTTAAGCTATACTTAGTTCCTAATGTAAGCTTTACCTTTGGAACTAAAGGAACTTTATCTCCTTTTTTAATTTGAGCTTTTTCATTTCCTTTTAGAGTTTTAGCATCTATAAAAGTTAAAGACTCATTAAAGGTAAACTTCCCTAAGTATTGCTCTGTTTCTGCTTCTAAACCAAGTCTTCTTGTTTTTCCAATGTTTTTATATTGCCATCTTTTTATAGCTGGATTAGTAACTCCAGATTGAATTAATACAATCTCATTATCTGTATCTGTTGCAAAGAAAGTTAAACTAGCATATGAATCATAGATATAATCTCTAACTCCTAACTCTATAGTATTTGTAGTTTCAGCTTTTAAATGATTATCCACATATATAGAGGATACATTAACATTAGGTGGAACAAAGAAACCTACACTTTTATCAGAAGCTAATTTTTTGTCATGAATTTTATCTGTTAATTGAGATGGAAAAGGAGTTATAAAACCTCTTTCATATCTTGTATAGAAATTTCCAGTATCTCTATATTTATATAAAAGTCCTAACTCTCCAGCATAGTTTTCCATTTTTCTATCAGTTTCTATAGTTTGAATTTTAGGATTAATTAATGGCATCTCATTAGGACCATTAATTCTGCTTCCAGTATACTTTGTATACTCTCCTCTTACTCCAGTTGTAAGATCAAGTTTATTTGTAAGATTATATTTATTAAAGGCATATATTCCGTGGGACTCTTTAGTTAAGTTGATTTTAACTTTATTTGTAACAGCTTTTCGATCTTCTGGAGATAGAGCTACATACATTCCATACTCGTTATAATATGTTTTTAAAATTTCAGAAGTAACATTAGAATCTCTTTTTACATTGGCTTTTGTATAGTCATATCCTAAAATTAACTCTCCTTTGTCATACTCATATTTAGTCTTAAGTTTAACTCCATTTTTTTCCTCTTTAAACTTTGCACTCATAAGAGATTTAACATCATAAAAATTATAATAGGATCTCACATCAGAGTATTTTCTAGAAGATAACTCTATTAGTATGTCATCGACACTTTCTGTAGATATATCTCTTTCCTGTTTTTGATTGAAAAAAGATGCTCCAAAGAGTAGTTTATCTGTAGCTCTGTATTCGTAATCAAAAACATTACTTTCAGATTTTGTATCTACATCTAAGTTCAGACCAGGAGCTCTTCTGTTTATTTCTAATATTTTTTTACTAACTTCATTTGTTCCATTATCTTTTTCATTACCTCTTCTACCTTGATAACGAATTTTATGTTTATCACTTATTTTATAATCAAACCCTCCTAAGAAGATTTTGTTTTCTTTTTCCTCATCCTCTCGATACCCTTCGCTATTACTATAGTTAAATCCATAGTTTACATATAGATCTTTTGTGACATTGTATCCACCTGCAAATCCTAAATCTCTATCGTCAAATGAGCCGTAATTTAGATCCATAAAGAAGTTATTTTTTGTGGTATTGGAGTTTGTAGAAATGTTTATAACTCCACCAACAGTTCCACTTCCATATAGAGTTGCTCCACCACCTGGGATTATCTCAATTTTTTTTATACTTTCAACAGGGATAGAGTTAATGGGTAAACTAGCCATTGATTCCTCTGTTGGGTTAATAGAGATACCATCTACCATAACTTTAACTCTACTCAGAGATTTCTCTCCACTTCCTCTCATATCTATCCTAGGCCCAAAAGCTGTATTTTGTACGATAACTCCAGGAGCTTCCCTTAGTATAGCTTCAACGTTTTCATATTTTTTTTCTTGTATCTTTTCTTGAGTAATGATTGTTGTATTTTTAGATTCCACAACATTAAATATAGAACCCCCAGTTCTAGTGTTATCTGTTATATGAGAGGTTTGTAATTCAACCACTCCTATATCATCTGAATATGAGTTTGCACAAAATGCTAAACACATAACAAATAGATATTTTTTCATTTAAATCCCTCCACTGTATCATTTTACAAATATTTTAACAATCAAAATATTTGTAAAATAATTATAAAGTAAAAACATAGAAAATTATTTTTTATAACATGAAAAGTTGAATTTTTTACATGAATTATTGTTTGAAAATATATTGTAAATGTATTTATAGATTAAAGTAATGTGAATGCACTACTTTTTTTGTTTAAAAATATAAGGTATGGTATAATATAAGAAAATATATGGTGAGGTGAAAGCATGATTAAGAAAAGTTTACCAGTGGGAATAGATGATTTTAAAAAAATAATAGAGAAAAACTATTATTTT
>NZ_KI518082.1 GCF_000479045.1 Cetobacterium somerae ATCC BAA-474 | reverse complement strand
AAAATTCCAAAATAAAACTTGAAAATTTTACTAGATTTACATATAAGCATATTAAGTCTTAGATTTTACTTCTATTTCCAATAAATTATATTATATAAGCTAAAATCATCAAAATACCTAAATCATCTTTATAATAATCAATATTTTGATCCTTCATCTAATTCTTCTTTTATAATATCAAAAGCTGCTTCTATAACTTGATGCATATCATAATACTTATAATCTCCTAATCTTCCACCAAAAATTATATTCGTTTCTTTAGCTGCTAACTTTTTATATTTTTCAAAAAGTTCATTATTTTTATTATTATTAACTGGATAATATGGTTCATCATTTATTTTCCAATCAGATGGATATTCTTTTGTTATAATTGTTTTCTCTTGAGTTCCATATTCAAAATGTTTATGCTCTATTACTCTAGTATAAGGAATTTCTCTTTCTGTATAATTTACAACTGCTACACCTTGATAATTTTCACATTCTAAAATTTCATGTTCAAATTTAAGTGATCTATACTCTAAAGTTCCCAGTTCATAATTATAGAACTCATCTATCATCCCTGTAAAAACTATTTTCTCAGCTAAATCAGTTAACTTATCTCTATTTTTAAAGAAATCTGTTGATAGATTTACATCTATTCCTTCTAACATCTTTTCTATAATAATATTATATCCACCTTCTGGTATTCCTTGATACTTGTCATTGAAGTAGTTATTGTCATATGTAAATCTTACAGGTAGTCTTTTTATTATAAAACTTGGGAGTTCTGTTGCATTCCTTCCCCATTGCTTCTCTGTATATCCTTTAATTAACTTCGTATATATATCTATTCCAACAAGAGAAATTGCTTGCTCTTCTAGATTTTTAGGCTCTTCTATTCCTAACTCTTTCTTTTGTTCTTCTATCTTTGCCTTAGCTTCTTCTGGAGTAACTACTCCCCAAAGTTTATTAAATGTATTCATATTAAATGGTAAATTATAAATCTCCCCCTTATAATTTGCTATTGGAGAATTTGTATATCTATTAAACTCTACAAAAGAGTTTACATAATCCCAAATTTTTTTATTACTTGTATGAAATATATGAGCACCATACTGATGAACATTTATCCCTTCTATTTTTTTACAATATATATTTCCACCTATATGGTTCCTTTTATCCACTACTAAACATTTTTTTCCTCTTTTATTAGCTTCATAAGCAAAAGTTGATCCAAATAGTCCAGCTCCTACTATTAAATAATCATATTTTTTCATTTCTATCCCCTTTTCAAAATTTTATTGAAAATTTCATATATAAATTTATCTTTTAAAATTATTAAAACTATTAAATACGAACTACTCCCTATCAATATTTTAAATAATAAAGATAAATAAATATTATCTACATAATATTTATCAAAAATTATAATAATTATTCCCATAAAAATTGTAGCTATAATAGTTTTAAAAAATTCAAAATCATATTTTATAAATCTTAAATATTTATATCCTAAAAGTATTTGAACTAGTAATACTAATCCTTCTGCTACTGTTGTTGAAATTGCAGCACCATCTTGAGCATACTTTGGTATTAGAATCCAATTTAAACTAAAGTTTATAATAGCTCCAATTATCACAGAAATTAATACTTTTTTTTCTTCGCCTCTTGGATAAAGAATTTGAATACCAATAAAATTAGACAACGCTATAAATATTATTATTGGTGTTAAATATTTCATAGTATTAACTGCATCTATAAATCCTTCTCCTGAAAAAATTAAAATAATTTCCTTTGAAGTTAAATATAATCCTAAACAACAAGGTAATGAAAGCAAAGTTATAAATTTAAAAGATTTATCTAAAAGACTTTTCAACTCTACTTCCATCTCATTATGGATATAATTTGATATTCTTGGCAACATAACAGCTCCTAAAGAGGTAACTATCCCTAAAACTAATTTTACCATTTTTATTCCTGATGAATATAATCCAATTGAAATATCTGTTGATTTATACCCTAGCATAACATTATCTAAATTTGTATATATACTTATCGCTATATTCATACTAAATATTGTTATTATGGGCTTTATATGTCTTTTCATTTCTAAATTTTTAAAAGATAATTTTATAAAAGTTTTTAATTTAAAAAAGTTAAATATATTTGATCCAACTGATGAAAATACCATTATTGCTCCATAAATAATATAATCTTCTTTTGTTTTAACCAAACTAAAAATTAAAATTAAAGACATAGCTCTAAATATTATACTTCTTATCGTTATATATCTATATTCTTCCATCCCCTGATAAAACCACTCAATGCCTATAAAGGTTAAAAAAATATTCAAACTCATTATCTCTAAAAGTGTTCTTTCTTTTCCTAAATATCCTAAATATAAAAATATAAAATATAATATACTAATAACTATCGTTGTTATAAAATTTAACAAAAAAATCTCTGAAGTTACCTTTTCAAGCTTTTTACTATTATCCCGAACCATTGCAATTTCTCTTATTCCATAAAGAGGGATTCCCAAACTTGCAAACATTAGAAAATATGCAGAAATAGAATTAGTAAATGTTACTTTCCCAATCCCATCTGGATTTAATATTCTTGAAACATATGGAAATGTTATTATCGGAAATAATATATTTGTTATAATTCTAAGTATGTTAAATATAAAATTATATTTTATATTTGGAGTTTTTCTTATTTTCATTTAACATACCTAGCATGCTCTAATAAATTACCTTTTATACCATGATAATAAGCTTTATAAAATAATCCCAAATCTTTTAACTTCATTTTTTTTTGTATAGTAAAAAAATAAGTATATTCTATAATTTTTTTCATTAATTTAATTTTATAATTTTTTTCATATTTTTTTAAGGTGTATGCTTCATTTCTATATTTACAATATTTTCTCAAATCCCCTTCTGGATACACTATACTTTTATTTCCAAAAATATTTTTTTCTAATATCATTCTATCTTTAGGATGATAATGTTTTGCACTAATTATTGTTATAGGATTAAATCCATTGTGTTTAGCTCTTAAATGATATTCTGACTCATCTCCCCATATAAATAGTTCTTTTTGAGGAACTCCTATTTTTTTTATCATCTTTTTTGAATATAATATTCCATTAAAAGGACAAGCAAATCCTTCTAAGATTTTCTTATTTTTAGGTATATCCTCTATTGTTTGAATATTATCTAATTTAAATGCTAACTCTGAATTATTTTCTATATTCAAAACTAAAGGTGCTAAATAATCCGATAGCTCCTTATTCAATATTAAGTTTTCTAAACAATTTAAACTAGGACATCCATCATCATCCATTACCCAAATATAATCTGCTTTATTTTCATAAGCTTTAGACATTCCTAAGTTAAATCCTCCTGCTCCTCCCAAGTTTTTTTGTAATCTTAAATAATTAACTTTTATATTATTTATTATTGTGAAATATGAACAATATTCTTTTGATTCTATTATTTTTAATATTTCTATTTTGTTTTCCTGACAAAAAAATTCAAAAGTATTATCTTTAGAAGCGTTATCTACTATGTATAGCGAGCTTAATTTAAATGTTTGGCTTAATAATGCCTCAATACATTTCTGCAAATCTTTTTTTCTATTATAGGTTACTATCACTGCAGCTATATTTATTTTCATTGTATAACCTCCTTTTCTTTTAATTAAATATTATTATAAATTTTCAAATATTCTCTTATTACTTTTTGATTTGAATATTTATTTTTTATTTCTTTCGCTACTTCTTCTCTTTCTAAATTTAAACTATTCTCTAAAATTTTATTCATTTTATTTACAAAAATTTCAATATTTCTTTGAGGTACAACCTCTCCCATTTGTTCTGTTATAATCATTTCTTCTATTCCTCCAGTTTGAAAAGAGCATACGGGTGTTCCCGAAGCTAAAGATTCCATAACCATATTTGGCAAATTATCTTCTAAAGAAGGATACAATAACATATCTATTGCTGAATAAAATAAATTTAGACTATAATTATCTTTTAATGTTCCTAAATATGTTACTTTTATTCCCGCTAGTTCTTGAATATCTAATTTTTTTCCACCTAAAATTAAAATTTCATAATTATTTTTTTTTTCTTTTTTATCTCTAAAAAATTTATTTAAAATCAATTCTAAATATTCATAACCCTTATACTTTGCACTTGAAAAATCTAAAGCTCCAAATCCAAGTATTATTTTATCCGAGTTTATATTCAAAATTTTTCTAGCTATACCTCTATCAATTGGTTTAAATATTTCAAAATCTAAAGTATTACCTATTGTTATTATTTTATTTTTTGACAACACCTTGCTTTTTTTGGCTTCCATTTCTAGCCAATAACTTGGAGTTACTACTATTCCATTAAAATTTTTAAAAATTTTTTCTTTTCTTTTAAAATTATAATAGCTAACATCTCTATATTTTTTGCTTTTTAGTTGTTCACAAGTATGACAATAATTTTCAAATTTTTTACATCCTAATTTTACGTGACATCCTCCTGTAAAAAACCAACTATCATGCATTGTTATAACTATTTTTTTTTCTAATTGTTGTAATTTTTCTAAAAATTTAGTTCCTATAAACCCACCATTTATCCAATGAAGATGAATTATATCTGCTGTTAATAATTCATTATTTTTTATAAAATTAGAAATTGAATAATTAGAGATTGAAAAAGGAGTTTCAGTTTGTTTTAATTGTATTTTTTCTAAAAAATTAATAAGATATTTTATTAAAATTTTTGTTTTTTTATCTAAATAATTTTTTACAAAATTATATGAAGTTTTGTTATCTAAGGTTAATATTATAGAATTTAATCCCTCTTTTCTTTCCGCTTCTACTAATCTAGTCACTGCAGACTGATTACTAGCTCCAGTTGTTAAATGTATTATACTTATCTTTTTATTCATTTATAATTTCTCCAATTATATTTTTTAAATTTTTAGTAAAATTATTAATAGTAAAATTTTCTCTTGCATACTTATAAACTTTTTCATGATTTTTTTTTAAATCGTTTATGTTTTTTAAAGATAATTTTAATATTTCTTGTTGTAAGTATTCTATTTTATAATCTTTTAAGTAATGTGCATTTTCTCCTAATTTACTAAATCCTGTCTCTTCACATACAATAGGAATTAAAGAATGGAGCATTCCTGTTAATACTGATGTAGCACAGCCTTCAGAACACGATGGAAGAATTATATAACTACACACATCTACTAATTCTAAAAATTTATCTCCTTGAATATCTATTCTTCCATAATTTATTATATTTTTTAATTTAGGTATTTTTAAATACTTTTCTTCAGGATTAAATCCACATATATGTAAAGTTATCTCAGGATTTTTTTTGAAAATTTCAATTAATAAATCTAGCCCTTTGTGAACTGCTCCATTAGATCCTAACCATAAAAAATTCTTTTTACTCTCTTCTAGACTTCTAGTTTTAAAAATATATTTTTGATTTAAAAAACCCGTTGGAAATACATCATAAATTGGTATATTATATCTTTCAAAAGGAGTTATTTCACCCATTATTATTGCATAATCAACATTTCTAAAATGCTCTTCTTTGTAATAAATACCAGTTCTTCTTAGCGGTATTTTTTTTCCTGTTCTTTCATAAAAATATTTATTTCTTTCTGTTTCTTTTTTTAAAGATAATTCTGGATGATTTTCTGTTACATATATTATTTTTTTTGCAGTTGGATTTAATTTTGCTATTTCATAAAAAACTTCTCCAAATCCAAAAATTATATCATATTTTTCACAAGTAAAAAATTTTAAACTTTCATCTGAATTACAATCAACAATATCTATAATACATCCTAATTCTTTAAAAATATTTATAATCTGAATCGATTCTAATAAATTAGTATGCCCTATTGTGTCATTCAAATTTGCAGTTGAAAAATAACCAATATATGAAATTAAAACTCTCTTTTGATTTTTAGTTAAATCTAAATTTATATTTTTTACAAATGGAGTTCTTACTTTTCCAACCAAATATTTTTTTACTACTTTTTTTATAATTGATTTTAAAGTCATTTTTTTATATCCTCATTATTTAAAAACCACTCGTAAACTCTTTTTATTCCATCTTTTAATTCAACTTTATACCTAAAACCTGTTAAATTTAATCTTGTTACATCTAGAAGTTTTCTTGGAGTTCCATCTGGTTTTGATAAATCATTGACTATTTTACCTTCATATCCAACTATCTCTTTAATTAAGTTAGCTAACTCTCCAATCTCTATATCCTCTCCTATTCCGAGGTTTACATGTATTTCATCAGAATAATTCAACATTAAATGAATTAAAGAATCTGCTAAATCATCTACATACATGAACTCTCTTCTTGGTTTTCCAGTTCCCCACATAATTACTTCTTTAGAGTTATTTATTTTAGCTTCATGAAACTTTCTAATAAGTGCTGGCATAACGTGAGAAGTTTCCAAATTAAAGTTATCATTTATTCCATATAAATTCGTTGGCATTGCTGATATAAAATTACATCCATATTGTCTTCTATAAAATTTACATAATTCTATTCCAGTTATCTTCGCTATTGCATAAGCTTCATTTGTTTCTTCTAAAGAACCAGTTAATAAATACTCTTCTTTTATTGGTTGATGCGAAAATTTAGGATATATACAAGAACTTCCTAAAAATAAAAGTTTTTTTACACTATTTTTGTAAGAAGAATTTATGATATTTGCTTCTATCATCAAATTATCATATATAAACTCCGCTGGATAACTATTATTTGCATGAATTCCACCAACTTTTGCTGCTGCTAAGAATACATATTCTGGTTTTTCCTCTTTAAAAAATTTTTCAACATCAGCTTGATTTCTTAAATCAAGCTCTGCTGAAGTTCTGTATATAATATTTGTATATCCATTTTCTTCTAATCTTCTCACTATTGCTGATCCTACCATCCCTTTATGACCAGCTATATATATTTTAGAATTTTTTTTCATTTTTCCACCTATCTCTTTACTAGCATTCTAGCATTGTGTTCTTTTTCTACAAACTCAAGATCATGTTTTACCATACTTCTTACTAAATTCTCAAATGATGTTTTTCTTGGATTCCATCCTAAAACTGTTCTTGCTTTTGCTGGGTCTCCTAAAAGAGTTTCAACCTCTGAAGGTCTAAAGTATTGAGGATCAACTTCTATTAAGCACTCTCCTGTTACTTTATCGTATCCTTTCTCATCTACTCCAATTCCTCTCCAATCTAACTCAATTCCAATCTCTTTAAATGCATAATTACAGAACTCCCTTACTGAATACTGTTCTCCTGTTGCAATAACAAAATCTTCTGGAGTATCGTGTTGAAGTATCATCCACATACACTCTACGTAATCCTTTGCATGTCCCCAATCTCTTAGCGCATCAAGATTTCCTAGATATAATCTCTTTTGATATCCTTTTGCGATTCTTGCTGCTGCTAAAGTTATCTTTCTAGTTACAAAAGTTTCTCCTCTTCTTTCTGATTCATGATTAAAAAGAATTCCATTTACAGCAAACATTCCGTACGCTTCTCTATAGTTTTTTGTTATCCAAAATCCATATTGTTTTGCTACTGCATAAGGTGATGTTGGATAAAATGGTGTCGTTTCTTTTTGAGGAACTTCTTGTACTTTTCCAAATAATTCAGATGTTGAAGCTTGATATATCTTACAAGTTTTTTCCATCCCTAAAAATCTTACCGCTTCTAAAACTCTTAAAGTTCCTACTGCATCTGCATCTGCTGTATATTCAGGAACTTCAAAAGATACTTTAACATGTGATTGAGCTGCTAAGTTATATATCTCTGTTGGTTGAATTTCTTTTATTATTCTTGTTAAACTCATAGAATCTGTCATATCTCCATAGTGCAACTTTATTTTTCTATCTTTATGCATATCTTCTATCAATTCGTCAATATATAAATGTTCTATTCTTTGTGTATTAAAAGATGATGCTCTTCTTATTATTCCATGTACATCATATCCTTTTTCTAAAAGAAATTCAGCTAAATATGAACCATCTTGTCCCGTTATTCCTGTTATTAACGCTATTTTTTTTTTCATTTTTATTCTCCTTTAAATTTTTTTAAAAAATTAAATGGTAAAAACCATAAATATATAAAATATAATTCTCCAAAAATATATTGTGATGAAAAAGCTATTACTAAAATTAAAGTAAATATAATTGAATCTAAGTTTATCTTATAATATAAATATTTAAAAAAT
>NZ_KI518081.1 GCF_000479045.1 Cetobacterium somerae ATCC BAA-474 | reverse complement strand
TTATATAAAAATATAATAGAATTAGTGGTAACCTTACAATAAAAAGGGGGAGGTAAAAAAAATTGAAAAAATTTATTTTTTTTATTTGTCTAATATTGCAAGCGTGTAGTAATGAAGAAAATACTAGGATAGACGAGTTATACTATAATAAGGTAGATGGATTATTTTATAAAATTAATGAAAATAAACCTTTTTCAGGAACAGCGTTTAAAACAATAAATGATAATAAAAAAATTACAATTTGGAACTATAAAAATGGAAAGAATGATGGAGTATGTAAAAATTTTTATGAAAATGGAAATATAAAGTTTTATGGAGAGTTTAAAGATGGATTACCTGATGGAGTAATAAAAGAGTACAATAGTAATGGATTTTTAATTTTAGAAGAAAATTTTAAAAGTGGCATTTTAAATGGTATAAAAAAAGAGTTTTATGAAAATGGAAACATAAAAACTTTAGAAACATACAAAAATGATTTTTTACATGGGCGCAGGGTAACATACTATGAAAACGGTAAAGAGAAGGTTGTTGAAAATTATGAAAATGATAAACTAATAGAATCAGCCTTTAAACAAAATTTATAAAGAGATAAAAAAAGAAATAGTAAAAAAGGATTTAGTTTTATTGATAGAATAAATGAAGCAACATAAAAAATATTACAGTAGGATAATAAAATATTAGGAGGGAGTCAAATATGTATATGAAAGAAGAAAAAATATTGAAACGCTTTTTAAAACGAAAAATCTCACTGAATATTGGTACTATAATTTGTTATCTTATAACTGGAAGTTTTATTTTTGGACAAGACATCACAGGGGATACAATTGTAACTGATAACCAAAGAGTAAATGAATCTTTAGTTTTTACTCAGAACGATATAAGTTTATCTAATAAGGGATTTATCAGTTCTAAAGGTTTGTTAACAAATGTAAGTGTAAATCAGGTTGAACAATCAAATGGAGTCATGTCTTTAGGAAGTGTTAGTAATATAAAAGATATAACGAATATAGGAACAATGCAGGGAGAGTTATTTATAACAGGTAAAAATGCAGCGACTGGATTTGCTTCGCTTACAGGTAGTGCAAATGGAATATATTTGAAATCAATAGTAGATAGTATAACTAATACAGGAGTAATTTCAGGATTAAATAATTTACAAGGTGGAAGTGGAACATTTAATGGACTGGCAATAAACTACGCTGCATCAACTAATGGAGGAAATGGAATATCTTCAGATTTTTCCATCAATCAAATTGAAAATTATGGATTAATTAAAGGAGATGTTAGTTTAAAAGGTGGAACAGTAGAAGGAGCACTTGGGAATACTATAAACGCAGTTTCAGGATCATTAGACAGTGGAAATGGAATTGTATCAAGAGTAGGAATAAATAGTATAAATAACAGTGGAGTAATAACAGGTAAAGTTTTTTCTCAAGCTGGTTCAACAGTAGGGATAGCAGGAGCAAATACAGGAGTATGTTATTCAACTCCAGAATCTAGAGCTAGTGGAAATGGAATAGCTGTAAGAACAGGACAATATTCACTAATTTCTAATCTTTTAAATTATGGAAATATAAAAGGGGAAATAACTTTAATTGCGGCTCAAGCAACTAATAATAGACCGGCAGGATATACTTACTCATACGTCACAACTAATGAAAATGGAAATGGAGTTTTCACAAGTTCAGGGATAGAAGCTAGAGATAATAAAGGAGTAATATCAGGAAAAGTAGTTGCAACAGCAAATAAAGCCACAGGAAACGATAATATTCAAGCATTTGTAACAGCTGGAGACAGTGGAAATGGTGCTACGTCATCTTTAGGTTTAGTAACTGATAATAATAGTGGAATTATAAGTGGATCAGCGGAATTAAAAGGAGGAATAGCAACTACAAGTGGAACAGCATATACAGCTGCTTTTATAAGTTCATCAAATAATGGAAATGGTGTGACATATAAAACAGGTCTATCATTAACTACCCCAGCACAAATGAGTAATAGTGGAAATATAAGTGGTTATGCATCAGCTACACCTGGAACATATAGACTTGGAAAAGAGTATGAAAGAACAAATTACACAGGAAGTGGATTTGTTGTAATGGCAGGTAAGACACCTAATATAAAAAATAGTGGAATCATAAAAGGAAGTCAAAGTGCTATAGCAGCTTCGTCAGTTGCTAATATAGGAGTAGTTAATAACTATGGTATTTTAGCTGGAAGAGAGATTTTTAGTGATGGATTGGAACTTCAAAAAAATGCGTCAAATCAACCGTCGATAATTACTAAAGTATTAACAGCCTTAACTCCAACAACATATACAAATTCTGGAATAACAATTAATCTACAAGAGGATTACTTATCACCAGGAGTTTTAAAAGATGGTGATAAAGTTTTAAAAGATGCCAATGGTTATGCAACTATCGCAGAAATTAAAGTAAATACAAGTGGAATAGTACAAATTGATGGAAAAAATGTTGTAGTTTTAAATGCATTAGAAAATGGAGCAATTTCAGGAGCAACACAAACTCTAACGGGAGATAAAGATACATACATAGATTCATCAAATTTATCATTAAGTAAAAACTTTATAATTAATGGTGTAGGAAAAGGAAAAGGAGCTTTAAATGTAAATACTAATACAACAATATCAGATTCAATAATAAATGGTTATAATACAGCACTTTATCTATCAGCAAATAAAACTTTTAAGGGAACAAATGTTGTATTTAATGGTGGTGGATTAAAAAATGATGTGGTGGTAATAAAAGGAGATAGTGGAAATAACACTGCTAAAATCTTAGGAACATCAATAATAAATGGTAATGTAGATTTAGGTGCAGGAGACGATAATTTGGTTATTGGAAGTGGTGTTCAAGTAAATGGAAATCTATTAGGAAACGCCGGGA
The DNA here is from genome assembly GCF_000479045.1 of Cetobacterium somerae ATCC BAA-474. Classification (NCBI taxonomy): domain Bacteria; kingdom Fusobacteriati; phylum Fusobacteriota; class Fusobacteriia; order Fusobacteriales; family Fusobacteriaceae; genus Cetobacterium; species Cetobacterium somerae. The sequence continues at coordinate 32,826 of NZ_KI518081.1, read as the reverse complement.
CAGATTCTTTGCAATTAGGAGATGTTCTAATACCAGACTTAAATAAACCATTAAATAACCATGATGGAAATGGAGATGGAGTGATAGATCATGGTGACCACAGAGGCTTAGCACTTTACAATACAATAAGTGATTTTGAAACAATTAGTGTAAATGGTCCTGTAACATTGTATGAAAGTGCAAAAGTTGAAGGGAATACAAGTATTCATATAAATGGAAAGAGTAGCTTAAATTTAAGAGTTGATACAACTAAAACAGATAGTTTAGGAAGAATAATAGGGCATGCTTTATATAGCAGAGGAGATAAAGTTATAACAGCTGATGCGTGTAGTAAAAATGACAATGTAAATGAATATTGGCAAAGTGGAAGTACAGCTAACTATCTAACAGGAGGTGTATTAAACGTAGTAACAAATGGAGTAGGTGTTGGTGGAGTTATAGCTATGAGTGAAGTAGGAGGAAATTCTAATAGTGGAGTAACAACACTAAATCCGTCAGATGAAAAATTATACGTAAGATCAGATTCAATAATTCATAGTGCAAGTGTTTCTGGAGGAGCAACTACAGCAACAAGAGATTATACAACAGGTCAAGCACAAGCTGGAGATATAATAATAACAGTAAATCCAGATTTACTGACAAATCCACCAGTAAATCCAGATCCACCAGTAAATCCAGATCCACCAGTAAACCCAGATCCACCAGTAAACCCAGATAATTGCCAAAGATACGAACAATTAAACAAAATTTATAAAAGTTTAATAGCTAATGGTGATAATATAAATGCAATATATGCGACAACAAGTATAGAGATGCTAAACAAATACTTGAATTATCCAACTGAATGTAGTAGTAAAATAGAGGAGAAAGCTTTAGAGAATTTAATAAAACTTTTAAATGATATATATGCATCGTCTCCATATTCTTTCTCTAGTGATCTATCAAATAAATCAATGAATTTATATGCGAAGACAATAATAGATAATCCATTTAAAGCTCGAGATAAAGAATGGATGTTTTACGGAGGGCTATTACATGAGAGTGTAGACTTAAAAGATAAGTATTACGGTAAGAACTATCATGGTTTTGATACACGAGATAAAACATATAATGTAAAAGCAGATAATAAAATAACTGGAGCATATGCATTAGGAGAATATGGTATAAATAGTACACTTTCTCTTGGAGTTCTTTTAGGAGGAAATAAAAATAAAAGTGATATATCAAATGGTTCTAATTTAGATGGAAATGGTTTTTATATAGGTGGATATTTTAAAAAGGATATAAAAGAGCTAAGAATTTTAGGAGGAATAGGATATCAATATATGAACTATGATGCTAAGAGAGTTGCTAAAAATATGATGCAATCATTCTCTTATAAAAATAGTTATAATGATAATGGATTAAATATATACTTAGATGGAAAGTATAAGTATTCTTTAGGAGATAACTATTATCTAGTTCCAAGAGCTAATTTAATATACAACTATATAAAACAAGATGGTGTAAATGAAGGAAATAGTGCATTGGCAATGAATGTAGAATCTAAAGATTTCAATATGCTTGAAGGAGAAATTGGATTAGATATAAGAAAAGAATTTTACAATGTAAATGGAAAGAGCTCTATTAAAGCCGGTATAGCATATAATAGAATACTTAGTGGAGCAGAAGAGGAATATTTACAGGCAAAAATGAAAGGTGGAAATAAGTTTGATTTATTAGTTCCTGATAAAGTAAAAAATAGATACAGTGTAATATTGGGTTATGAATATGAGGGTGAAAAAGGAATTTTATTTGATTTAAAAGGAAGTTATTCATTCAATGTAGATGAATCTAATAGTAATTCAAAGAACAGTGAGAAAAGTTGGATAATAGGTGCAGGAATAGGATATAGATTCTAGAAGTTGAAAAATTTTAGCATTAGTGATAAAATAAAGTGATTAGTAAAAATAGGAGGAGTTTTAAATTGGAAGAAAAAATCACAATTACTATGCTAATTTTACTTACGATGATGTTCATGAGAAATGTAATTTAAAATAAAAATCCCCTTATTATGAGGGGATTTTTATTTATATTTTTATATCTAAAGATAAAATAATTCCTTTACCATGATCTTCAATATTAAAGTTATTTCCACATGCAATAAGAGTATCCTCTTTTCCTAAAGTATATTCATTATGATTTACACGAATATGACGATTTTCTTCTAAATTATAAAATATATTAATTGCTTTAGAAGAGAGCTCTTTTCCTGAAAACTCTGTTTCAATAATTTTAAAATCTAAAAGATTGATATTCTCTTTAAAAATAAGGTTAAAATCAATGCTTTTTTCATCTGCTAAACTACTTGTGTGGCTATCTCCAGAGAAAAATATATGTGATAGAGGCTTTAAGTAGTAATCTCTTCCATCTACTTCTAATTTAACATTTCCTGATAAAAGTATAAGAAGTCTTTTGTATCCTTTAAAAGATGTGAAATTATATTCTCCAGGATTTATACTTGCCGTTGAAACCCTGAAATTAAAAGGACTATTAATAGTTGAACCATCAGGATAAATATATAGTTCTTTAGAAACTCCTCCAGTCCAAAGGCGTTCTTTTTGGTTTTCTTTTCTAACAATTTTATAATCCATAGTACCCTCCATATATTGAAGTTAATCTCACTACTTATATAGCTCATAAATTTCAAATAATCAAGGCTAATTTTACAAAAAATAAAAAAACTCCTTGAAAAATATCAAGGAAGTTTATTAGGCAATCTCCATAAGAGGTTTATCTTCATTAAAAGTATTGATAAAAGATTCTTTATCATCAGTAGCTTCCAATCCTAAAATTATTAGCTCTAGTAATTCATCCATAGTTTTACCTTTTAGTAGTTCTTTTATGTTAGCTTCAAGCATTTTTCCACCTCACCCCAAAAGTTATAATATTACACATATAATAATACAAAAATTTTATGAAATAGTCAAACAAAAAAGAGATTTTTTTCAAAAAAAATGTTATAATTTACAGTGAAAATGATTTTTAATAGAACAAGAGGTTGAAATGAAGAGGATAATATTACCAATATTAGTTGTGATATCTATTTTTATAATGGCAATTTATTCACCTAAACTAAGTATAGATTTAAAAGGGAAAACAAAATTTCCGCAAGAGTTTGTTCAAGGTGAAGTAACTAAAGTTATAGATGAAGAACTAATGAAAGACCCTGTTATAAAGGGTAAATTTAGAGGCGGACAAAATTTAGAAGTAAAGATTTTAGAAGGGAAATATAAAGATAAAACTTTTAAAGTTTACAACTCTTTAAGCGCTCTTCACAATGTATATGCAGATGTAGGATTAAAAGCTATATTTACAGTGAGAGAGGAAAAAGAAAAAACTACAGTTTGGCTATATAACTTAAAAAGAGATCGAGCTATATATCTTTTAGGTACAATATTTATAGGTGCTGTTTTAATTTTAGGTAAAATGAAGGGAGTGAAATCTCTACTAGCTTTAGTTTTTACAGGGTCAATGATAATATATGTATTATTACCACTTTTATTTAAAGGTGCAGATCCGGTATCGACTTCAATACTTTTATCTTCCATAATAATAGTAGTTAGTTTTTTATTAATAGGTGGATATGATAGAAAAACATATTCAGCAATAATAGGAACTATTAGTGGTATAACTATTGCAGGATTAATCTCCTATGGATTTGGAAAAATAATGAGTTTAAGTGGACTAAATTTATCTGAAGGACAACAATTACTTTATATAACAAAAGATTTTAAACTTCAGATAGAAGGATTATTATTTGTATCCATATTAATTGCTTCTCTAGGAGCCGTTATGGATGTGGCAATGTCTATATCATCATCTGTAAATGAAATACATCAACATAAAAAAAGTTTAACTTCAAAGGAACTATTCCATTCGGCTATGGTAATAGGAAAGGATATAGTTGGAACAATGATAAACACATTGATACTTGCTTTTGCAGGAGGATCATTACCTTTAATGATGATGATATGGGGTTACGGAATGGTTTATCAGCAATTCATAAATATACCAGCTATAGCAATTGAGATTGTCAATGCTTTAGCAGGAAGTATAGGTATAATAGCAACTGTACCAATAACAGCAGTTGTTTCAATATTATTAATAAAAAGAAAAGGGGAGGAATAATAGTGAAAAGCACTAAATTCTTAGTTTTAGGAGCTCTTTTATCTATGGCTTTAATTGGTTGTGGAAAAAAAGAGGAAACACCTAAAACAGCAACAAACACAGAGGTTAAGGAGTATAAAGAAAATAAACTTAATCTAGAAAAAAAAGTTATTACAAAGGGAGAGGCAGGGCCAGAGGAAGTTACTCTATCTTTTGCAGCTACGTCTGACGTTCATGGAAGAATATATCCATATGAGTATGGAATTGATTCTGAAGATAAAAGTGCAGGATTTGCAAAAACTTATACAATTGTAAAAAATTTAAGAGAAAAAAATCCAAACTTAATTTTAATGGATATAGGAGATACTGTTCAAGATAATAGTGCTGAATTATTTAATAACTTAGAAACACATCCTATGGTTGAAGCTATGAATACAATGGATTATGATGCATGGATTTTAGGAAATCACGAATTTAATTTTGAAAAAGATTTTTTATTAAGAAATGTTAAAAATTTCAAAGGATCGGTAATCTCTGTAAACATAGAGAATGAAGATGATGGATCAAAATTTGTTTTACCATACCAAATTTATGACGTTCAAGGAGTAAAGGTAGCTTTAGTAGGAGGAATTCCACCTCATGTTCCTATGTGGGAAGCTTCAGCTCCAGAGCATTTTAAAGGACTTACTTTTGAAGATCCAATGACAGCAGTAAAAGAAACTTTAGATGAATTAGAAGGAAAATATGATGTACTTGTAGGAGCTTTCCACTTAGGAAGAAAAGATGAGTACGGAAAAACTGGTGTATTTGATTTAGCACAAGCTTATCCTCAATTTGATCTTATATTTGCAGGTCACGAGCATGCTAGATATGTAACTGATGTAAATGGAACAACAGTTCTTGAGCCAGGTGCTTACGGATGGGGAGTTTCTAATGGAGAAATCAAAGTTGTTAAAAAAGATGGTAAGTGGGAAGTTAAAGATATAGTAGCTAAAAATGTGGAAACTAAAGATGTTTCAGCAGATAAAGATATGCTAGATCAGTTTAAAAATGTTCATGATGAATCAAGAGCTGATGCAAATAAAGTAGTTGGAAAAGTAAATGGTAAATTTATAGAGAGAACAGATTATATTACTGGTGAAGATAAAGTTACAACAATGCCAACATCTCAATTAGAGGATAATGCAATAATTGAACTAATAAATGAAGTACAAAATCATTTTGCAAAATCAGATGTTTCAGCAGCAGCAGTATTTAATTTTGACTCAAATTTAAATGCAGGAGATTTTAAAAAGAAGGATGTTGCATTTATCTACAAGTATACAAATACTTTAATGGGCGTAAATATGACTGGAGAGAACTTATTAAAATATATGGAATGGTCGATGGATTACTATAATCAAACAGAACCAGGAGATGTAACTATATCATTTAATCCAAAAGTTAGAGGATATAACTATGATATGTTTGATGGAGTAAATTATAAAGTTGATATATCTAAGCCAACTGGGCAAAGAATAGTTGATGCAACAATAAATGGTCAACCTATAGATCCAAAGAAAACATATAAAGTAGCTGTAAATAACTATAGATTTGGAACTCTTATGAACTTAGGACTTGTAACAGCTGAAGATAAATATTATGATTCTTATGAAGAGTTACAAGATGGTGGAAGAATTAGAGATCTTATTGTAAGATATGTACAAGAAAACTTAAAAGGTGAATTAAATCCAAAAGTTGATAATAACTGGTCGATAATTGGATTTGAAGAAAATGTTCCTGGAAAGGATATTGTTATTGAAAAAATTAGAACAGGTGAAATAAAAGTACCAATGTCTGAGGATGGAAGAACATTAAATGTTCAATCAATAAACATAAATAACTTATAATAGTAGTAAAAGCAAAAAAGAGGAAAGGTTTTTCCTCTTTTTTGTTTACTTTTTCAATAAATCAAGATACAATAAAGGGAATTTAGAAAATTATATACTTAATATATATCATATGTGTTAGTTCTAGGAGGAAAGATGTATCTATTAAAATTTAAAAAGAATTTAGTTGAAAAAATATGGGGTGGAAGAGGTTTTGAAACAACTTTAGGATTTCAATTACCTACTGATGAGTTATATGGAGAATCTTGGGAAGTGAGCTGTCATCCAGCAGGGATGTCTTATGTTGAAAACGGCGAATTAGAAGGAAAAAGTCTAGAAGATATATTTAAAAAATATGGTGAAGAGCTTGTAGGAAAAGAGATTGTTGAAAAATATGGAGAAAAGTTTCCACTTTTAATAAAGTATTTAGATATCAATGATAAGCTTTCTGTACAGGTTCATCCAAGTGATGAATATGCATTAAGAGTAGAAAAAGAGTTTGGTAAAAGTGAAGTTTGGTATGTTATGGAAGCTAGTTCGGATGCTAAACTAATATTAGGATTAAAAAAAGAGATTACACCAGAGATATATAAAGAAAAAGTTGATAAAAAGGATTTTACAGGATTATTCAATGAGGTAAGTGTAAAAAAAGGTGATTTTATAGATGTAAAACCTGGAGTTGTTCATGGAACTTTAGAGGGATCTATTTTAATATGTGAGATACAGCAAAACTCAGACACAACTTATAGAATATATGATTTTGATAGAGAAGTAAATGGAGTAAAAAGAGAACTGCATTTAGATAAAGCTATGGATGTAATTGAATTTGGAAAAGATGTAGAGATAAGTTCAGAGGTTTCAAGAGAAAAAATAAGAGTTCAAGATGCAACTGTTGAAGAGTTAATAAGAGGAGAGTATTTTTCTATTGATAGACTATTAGTTAATGGAATATTCCAAGATGAAAGTTATAAAAACTTTAAAATATACTCAATACTTGATGGAGAGGGAAAATTAAAGTCTAAAGAAAAAGAGTATGAAGTGAAAAAAGGTGATACATACTTCATACCAGCAAATACATCAGTTACAATAAGTGGGAAATTAGAGGTTATGAAAAGCTATATATAAATAAAATTTTAGGGGGATGGTATATGTCAAATAAAGCAATAGCTCTGCTAAAAGTTTTGTTACATGGAGATATCCATTTAGATGAAATAACAAAATATGTGGATTTAGATATTAATTCTATAGAAAGAAATATAAATGTACTTAATGAATACCTACATGAAAAAGGAATAAAGCCAATAAGAAAAGTAAATAATATATATAGTCTTGAAAATAGAGATGAGAAATTTTCAGAATTTTTTTCAAAATTAGATATTCTTTCATCTAGAGAAAGACAAGATATATATTGTATAAGGTTACTTTTAGATGGATATATTAATTTGGAAAAAGAAAGACAAGCTATGGGTGTTTCAAGAACCACAGCAATCAAAGATTTGAAGAAGGTAAGAGAGTTTTTAGAGGAAGAGGGAATAAAGGTTGAATCTAGAAATTCTAAGGGGATTTTTCTTAAAGAGATTAATGAAGGTAATCTATATAACATACTTTGTGAAAAAATAATGAAATTGTTTATAGATAGAGAGTTCCTTTCTAAACAGAGAAAAGAGCTATTAGAAGAGATAGATATTTTAGAAGAGAAAGAGTATTTAAAGGTATATTCTCAAATAACAGAAAAATTTAAATTAAAAAAATCCTCATTTTCATATTACGCTATTTATACAATGGCAATAATTGAAAAGATAAAAGGACCTATTAATTATGAAATAAATGGAATTGAAAATCATGAGGAATTTAATGAAACGTTATTAGAGATGGAAAATATAATTACGCCAATAGTATTTTCCTCTGAATTTAAAAGATTTTTAGCAAGTGTAGCATTAAAGATTAGATATAATTGTGATTTAAATAATCCATTAAAAGAGAGTTATAAAAAATTTATTAATAAAGTTCAAGAGATATTTAAGCTTGATGATAAAGAGAAGAAAAAGTTATGTAGTCAACTTGTAACATGCTATACAATGGGATACTTAGATAAAAAATATGGAGTTTTATGGGTTAGAAAAAGTCCAAATTCTGAGAGATGTAAAAGACTAGGTCAAATAGTTGAAGAAATATTGAAAGAATTGGGCATAGATATGATTTATTCAGATGTTTTAAGATTAGCAGGTTGTATAACAAATTTCTTTATGTTAGAAGAATATGTTGAGGGTTTTAAAGTATTAAGTGTATCAAGAAATATTGATAATGAATACAGTCAAAGAGTTATAGAAGCTATGAAAGTTTTTTATCCTAAAATATCCTTTACAACAGAATCTTTTTTAGAGTTTAGATTTAAAAGTAAAGAAGAGATTGATAGTTATAATTTAATAATATCAGATACAGAAAGTTATAGTATAAAAACTTTAAGAAAAGTAAATACTTTAAGTTTAAGAGAGATTCAAAGGTGTTTCATAGAATATGTCTTAGATAAAAGATTTGAAAATTTTAAAAAGTAATAAATGTGTTTTTTATGATATAAAAAGAGTTAAAAAAAGTATATATACATGCTACCTCAAAAATGATACTCTATATGTACAAATCCTTTTCTCTAATATATTCCCCCTAATATATATTTGAGAAAAATTCCAGAAGAACTCCACCCCCCGGAGTTCTTTTTTTATTAAAGTATTTTAATTTAAATAGTTTAAAGGTTAAAATAGAAAAAGGACGTTGATAAAACGTCCTTTTTTTGTTCTAAAAATTAATGTGGTAGTCTTAATTTTTAAATTATTTATATATTACTTGTTAGAAATAGATTCTACACCTGGTAATTTTTTACCTTCTAAATATTCTAGAGAAGCTCCTCCACCAGTAGAGATGTGAGAGAACTTATCAGCGAATCCTAAAGAGATAGCAGCAGCAGCAGAGTCTCCTCCACCGATGATAGTTGTAGCGTTCTCTAAGTTAGCTATAGCTTCACAAACTCCGATAGTTCCTTTAGCGTAGTTAGACATTTCAAATACACCCATAGGTCCATTCCATACAACTGTTTTTGCTCCAACTAATTGATCAGCAAATAATTTAACTGTAGCAGGTCCTACATCTAATCCCATCTCGTCATCAGGAATTGCATCTACAGATACAACTGAGTGAGGTGCATCATTAGAGAACTCTTTACAGATTACAGTATCGATAGGTAATATAATCTTTCCATTAGCTTTTTCTAATAAAGATTTAGCTAACTCAACTTTATCTTCTTCAACAAGAGATTTTCCTGTATTTTTTCCTAAAGCTTTAAAGAATGTGAACATCATAGCTCCACCGATTAATATTTTATCAGCTTTAACTAATAAGTTTTCAATAACTCCAATTTTATCAGAAACTTTAGCTCCTCCTAAGATAGCAACTAAAGGTCTTTCTGGTGCATCAACAGCTCCACCTATGAATTTAATCTCTTTTTCCATTAAGAATCCAGCAGCAGTGTTTCCTTCTCCAATGTTAGCAGCGATTCCAACGTTAGAAGCATGAGCTCTGTGAGCAGTTCCAAATGCATCGTTAACGAATAAATCTCCTAAAGAAGCCCAGTATTTTCCTAACTCTGGATCATTTTTAGATTCTTTTTTACCATCTAAATCTTCAAATCTAGTGTTTTGGAACATTAAGATTTCTCCATCTTTTAAGTTAGCAACAGCCTTTTCTAACTCTTCTCCTCTTGTAGCATTGATGAAAGTTACAGGTTGTCCTAAAAGCTCAGCTAATCTCTTAGCAACAGGCTCGATATTTCTTTTTTCTAAGTCAGCAGCTTCTTTAACTTTTCCTAAGTGAGAAAAAGCGATTACTTTTCCTCCATTTTCTAAAACATACTTTATAGTTGGTAAAGCAGCTACGATTCTGTTTTCGTCAGTGATTTTTCCATCTTTCATAGGAACGTTAAAATCAACTCTCATTAAAACTTTCTTACCAGCTACATTTAAATCAGTTACAATTTTTTTTGCCATTTTGTATGAACCTCCCAAAATTTTTATAAACAACTTATATTTTCTTAAAAAAAAGCGGAACTAAATAGTCCCGCTATTCTGTTTATTCTGTTTTTCCTAGATGCTCTAATTACTTAGAAATTTCTACGAAGTACTTTAAAGTTCTTATTAATTGAGCAGTATAAGACATTTCGTTATCGTACCAAGCAACAGTTTTAACTAATTGCTTATCTCCAACTGTCATAACTCTTGTTTGAGTTGCATCAAATAATGATCCGAACTCGATTCCGATGATATCAGAAGATACTAACTCTTCCTCAGTGTATCCGAATGACTCGTTTGCAGCAGCTTTCATAGCAGCGTTGATTTCAGCAACAGTTACTGGCTTCTCTAAAACAGTTACTAACTCAGTTAATGATCCAGTGATTACTGGTACTCTTTGAGCAGCTCCATCTAATTTTCCAGCTAGTGCAGGGATTACTAATCCGATTGCTTTTGCAGCTCCAGTTGTGTTAGGAACGATGTTAGCAGCAGCAGCTCTACCTCTTCTTAAATCTCCTTTACCGTGTGGTCCATCTAATGTGTTTTGGTCGTTTGTATAAGCATGGATAGTAGTCATTAATCCTTCTACAACTCCAAACTCATTGTTTAATACGTTAGCCATTGGTGCTAAACAGTTAGTTGTACAAGAAGCTCCAGAAATTACTGTCTCTGTACCATCTAAAATTTGGTGGTTTACGTTATAAACTACAGTTTTGATATCTCCTGTTGCAGGTGCAGATATAACAACTTTCTTAGCTCCAGCTTCTAAGTGAAGTCCAGCTTTCTCTTGAGAAGTGAAGAATCCAGTACACTCAAGAACAACGTCTACTTTTAACTCTCCCCATGGTAAGTTTTTAGGATCTCTATCAGCTAAAACTTTAATTTCTTTTCCGTTAACTGAGAATCCTCCTTCGATAACCTCGATAGTTCCGTTGAATCTACCTTGTGCTGAGTCATATTTGAAAAGGTGAGCAAGAGTTTTTGCGTCTGTTAAGTCGTTTATTGCTACTACCTCAAACTCAGGGTTGTTCATCATTAATCTTAATGCTAATCTTCCAATTCTTCCGAATCCATTAATCGCTACTTTAACTGCCATTTGGAAACCTCCTAAAAATTTATATTTTTTTAAATTAAGTTCGATAAATATTTGTACATCTTTTAGAGAATACAAGATAAATCTGTATTTCCTTTTTTCTTTTTTTCTAAAATGCTTTTGTTTATGTCTTAATGATATATTATCTTGGTTAATTTGTCAATTTATTCATGGGAACTAAAATTAATCTTTTTATGATTACTTTTTCATTAAAATTATAGTATAATTAAAAAAAATAAATTAGGGGGAGACCGAACACATGCTAAAATTTCTACTCTTTTCTTTTTTATTATGTACAACTTTAATGGGAAAAGAGCATGTAGTTTTATTAGAAAATGAAAATAGTTTTTTCTTCTATAAAGAAAAAAATCAGTATAAAGGATTATATCCGAAAATATTTGAGGACATTAATAAAAAAAAGAAAATAAACTTAAATTTAAAAGAATTAGATACAAATCTGATCTTAGATATGGAAAAAGGTAAAAATATTTTAATAATGGATTTAATAGAAAATGAAGAAAGAAGAGAAAAGTATTACTTTATTCCCACATTTTTTTATTTAAAAGCAAATATGTATTTTTTAAATAATAACTTTATAGATATTACAAATTTTTATAAAAAAAGAGTTGGAGTTATTAAAGGAACATACTTAGATAGAGAATTTTTAGAAAAATATGATTTTTTGCATAGTGAAATAATAGATATAGAAACTCGAGAAAAAGGTTTACAAATGCTCAAAGATGGTGAAGTTGATGGATTTGTAGCGGATAATCAATATGGATTTAAGGATAATTTAAGTAAAATAGAGTTAAGCAGAATTCCAATCATGGTAACAACGCTAGCAGTTCCAAAAAGTGAAAAAAAGCTCTATAAAAATTTAAAGAGATATTTTGAAGAGATTTCACCAGAAACATTAAAAAATATGATAAGTGACTCTAGAAGAGAGTATTATAAAGATAAATTTGGAGATAAATATACGAATTTAAAAGATAAATCAATAAGTGTGGTTTTTCCAACAGAAAAAACTAATTATCCTCTTTATTATATAGAAGATGGTGAAGAAAAAGGTTTAGCAATTGAGTATTTAAAAGATGTAGGAGAAATTTTAGGTATTCAAGTAAGAAAAATTTTTTATTCAAAAGAGGAGGATTGGAAAAGTAATGATATAACAATTGCCTCAACAATAGAGAGTAGTATAAGAGATAATGAAAATTATACAAATCCATATTACACATTAACTCCTGTTATTTTTAATAGAAAAGAGGATGGGTTTATAAATAATTTGGTAGAAGCAAGAAAGAAGAGATTTGCTGTTGTAGAGAATTCATATTATATGGATTATTTAAGGAAGTTTCTAAAAGAAGAAAACTTTATTTATGCTAAAGATATGGATGAAACAATAGAGAAAGTAAAAAGAAAAGAGGCAGATTATAGTATTGGTGATTATAAAACATTGATTAACAAACTATATAACACTGGCTATGATAAAGAGATAAAAATTGCAGGTATTTTAGATAAAAAATATGATGTATCTATGGTTGTAAATAGTGAGCAAAAAGAACTTTATGAAGCTTTAAAAGATATTTCAGCTAGTTTTTTAAATGAAAATATGAGTAAAAATATTTATTTAGAAAAAAATAGTTATGAAACAGATAAATCTAAAAAAATTCTTATATTTTCAATGGGAATTTTGTTAATCAGTTTTATTTTATTATATAAAGGAAGAAAAAACTTAGTAGAGAAAAGAAAATATGAGGATTTAATGTTATCTTTAGTGTCGTCTTTAGAGGCAGTAAATCAATTTAACGATCTTGAAACAGGCAATCATATAAAAAGGTTAAATTTATATTCAGAACTTTTAGCTAATAAACTTGGATGTAGTAAAAAGTTCTATGAAGAGATAGGAAGAGTTGCTTCACTTCATGATGTTGGAAAAATAGGTATAGATAGAAGTATACTTAAAAAACCAGGAAAATTAACAGAAGAAGAGTTTAAAGTAATAAAAGAACATCCAGAGATAGGTTATGAAATTATAAAAAAGTCAGGTGTAAGTATAATGGCTGAAAATATAGCAAGATATCATCATGAAAAATGGGATGGAAGTGGTTATCCTTGTGGCTTAAAGGGATTAGAAATACCACTAGAAGCTAGAATTGTATCAGTTGTAGATGTTTATGATGCACTGAGACAAAAGAGAGTTTATAAAGATGGATTTACTCATGAAAAAGCGATAGAGATAATAAAAAATGAAAGTGGAAAAAGTTTTGATCCAAATATAGTAAAAATATTTTTAGAAAATGAATTCAAATTTGAAAGATTATTCAATTCAAATATATAGCAAAAGGGAGCAAAATATTTTGTTCCCTTTATTATTTTAAATTAAGTTATTATACTGTAAAATGAAATAAACCCTAAAGTTAGAATTATAAAAGATATGAGCTTTTCCTTAATATTTTGAAAAAAATATCCAGTTTTTCTTTTGGTATCAAATAAAAAATAAAGAGTTCCCAAAGAATAAATAGTTAAAGATTGGAAAACATAACTTAATCCAGATGAATAAATCATCCAAGCACCATAAATAACTCCACCTATTCCCCAATAAAAACATTTTTTATGAGCATGTTTAATTGCAATTTTCATTAAAAATAACGATGAAAAAATATAAGGAATAAGAATCATACATGATGCAGAGTTAGTAATAACAAGATATGCATTTTGAGCAGATAATGAAAGAAAAAATACAATCTGCTTTAAGATACCATTTGTAAAAAGAGCCCCAGAACAAGCATCATTTTTATTTACTTTTTTAAAAAAATTAGGAAAAAGTCCATCCAAAGCTACGTTATATGGTATTTCTGCTGTTAAAAAAGTCCAGCTAAGCCAAGCTCCTCCAACAGATATTAAAACAGCTACATTAACTAAAGTAGCTCCAACAGGACCAATAACAGCTTCAATAATATAAGATAGGGCAGGGTCTTTAAGTGCAGCTAGTTCAGCATCACTTAAAACACCATAACTTAAAAGTACAATAAAAACATATAAAAATAAAGATATGAAATATCCAATCATAGTGGCTCTTCCAACTAGTTTAATATCTGAAGCTTTGTCAGAAATAACAACAGCACCTTCTATTCCAATAAAAGCCCACAACGTTTGTAGCATGCAACCTTTAACTTGAGAAAAGATAGATGCGTTATTAAATGAACCACCCCAAAAATCTTTAAAAAATATCTGTCTAGTGAATCCAATATACAATATAATAACACCTAAAAAAATAGCTACAACTTTACCTATTGTAGCTAAGACATTTATAAATTTTAATCCAACATCTCCAGCAAGGGCAGTTCCAATAACAATCCAAATTAAAACACTTCCTAAAATAATACCGTTAAAACTATTGATAGGTCCAATACTAGGAAAAAAATAATTTAAAGTTTGAACTAAAAGAACAGGGTAGCTGGCATTACTTATAACGTTTGAAATCCAATATCCCCAGGCAGAATGAAAACCTGAAAAAGTTCCAAATCCCTCTTTGGCATATTTATAAATTCCATCTGTAACATCAGGAGTTTCACTAGCTAAGATTTGAAAGGTTTTGGCTAAAAAAAGAACCCCAATACCAGAGATTAACCATCCAATCATGGCAGCTCCAGCCGATGACGATTGAGCAATATTTTTAGGCATATTAAATATTCCTCCACCAATCATAGAACCAACAACAATTGTTGATAATGTAAAAATTCCTAAAGAGCTCTTTTTTTCCATAATAGCCAAAACCTCCTTAAATATTTAGAACTATTTTTTTACAATAGGTTCTAATCCTTGAACATCTAGCCATTGAGAAAGAGTTAGGTTGTTTAACTCTCCAAATCCTTTTTCAGGAACGGCTTTTCTAGCTAAAGTAACATATGGTCCACAAGTTAAAGATGTTCCAATTTCTCCTGGTTTCATGATAGTATAAGCAAATCCCACATAAGTTCTATCATATGCAACATGAGAATCTTTTCCACACTCAACAACAGACCAAACAATAGCTTTTCTATGATCTTCTAAGAATTTTTTTAAATCTTCTGGATTATCATTTTCAGTCCAGATTCCAGCATCTTCTATAAATAGACTGGCATCTTTATCTCTATCTTTTGCTATTGAGATTGCGATGAAACACCAAACACCATATCCTTCATTTTCTTTAAACTCTCTATTTTCTGTAGGTCTATATGCAGTAACGCCTTTATTAGCACAAATCATATGTGATCCAGGAAGTGGAGTAAATCTTCTTTTAGATTCAGTTCCAAAAAGTTCAACACCAGCTTCTAAAAGAGGTTTAGCATCATAAACTTTTAAAATTGAACCGTCAAATTGAGGTACTTCTAAAACTGTTGGATTAGAATCTTCAGCAATTGAATCATGTTTAGCTAAGTCGTATCCCCAAACTTGCCCAGCAAGACCACAAAAAGATGAAGCAGTTAACATATTGATTTGTCCAACATAAGCATCATTAACCTCAGCTCTATCATAAGCTACAATACCATCTATTAAAATATCATCAGTTTTAGGAACTGTTCCTACAGAAACTTTTAAAACTGAAACGTATCCGTTTCCAGTTGAACCAGGAGCTCCATATCCATCACAATAATCCTCATAAAAGCTAATCGCAGTTTTGTCAATTTTCATTTTTGTTCCTCCTTTATTTTAAAAAAGTTCAGCAATCATACATCTTACAGAGCCACCACCATAAGTTTCAATGGTAGAAATATCTGAATAAATAATTTCAGAACTTTTTTTAATTACATCGATTTGTTCTTTTGTAAAGCCTTCAAAAGCTGATTTAGACATAAGTGTATAACGTTTTCCATGAGAATTCTTTAACTCTAAAACATTCCCACAAAACTTTAAAACTTGATTAAGAGAGATATCAATAATCTCTTTTTTCGAATTTAAAATAGAGTTTTTTAAAGCATCCCTTTCTTTTAAATTAGAAATAGATTCTAGACAAACTACAACAAAATTTTCAGTGACTCCCATCATAACATTAGTGTGATAAATAGGAGTAGAGATATTATTGAAATTTTGAGCAGAGTGAAACTTTAATGATTTATAGTTAGTTAGTTTGCAAAATTCATCTAAAACATCTTCATTTGCTCTAGGAGAGAGAGAACAATAAGCAATTTTATTGATTCTATCTAAAACTAAAGCTCCTGTTCCTTCCAAAAATTTATTTTCTTTTTCAAAAGATGTTAAATCTATAATATTTATAGTTTCGTTTAAAAAAAGTTTTTTTAAATTTGGAAGAAATTTAGTTCGTTCTAGTCGTCTGTTTTCAGCAAACATAGGATAAATAATAAGAGTATTATTTTTGTGAGAACTAAACCAGTTATTTGGAAAAATACTATCAGGTGTATATGGAGTGGACGTATCTTGAATAACGTCCACTTCAATTTCAACACTTTTCATTTTATTAACAAGAGCATCGAACTCGTCTAATGCTTTTTTTTCTACAAGTTCTGGATTTTCTTCAAGATTTTTTTGATAAGCATTATTAACTGCAGTTTGTGCATTGTAATAAAACTTAACAGGTTTAATCATTAGAACTTTACTTGTTATTTGACTATTCATCATACTCATCTCTTTTCATTAACCTAATAAAGCTTTATAGTTCATGATTAAATATATCAGTCCTAAAATTCCTAATATGAATAAAACAATAGAGAAAATTCTTTCTTCTTTATTGAATTCAGGGTTACTAGGGTCAAATTCTTTTCTAGCTTTCATGAAGAATGGAATACCAATAGCATATATAACTGCTGCTAAAAGCATGTAGTTTAATCCGGCTGCGTAAACAAGCCATAAACCATAAATAGTTCCTAATAATCCTGTAATTTCAGCATTTTTTCTGCTAGCAAATATATTAGTTGGATAATTATCATTTTTAGCTGCAATTTTCCATAGATAAGCAGTACAAACAATATAACAAGGTAAAACCATTACTCCTGTAATACTTAACATTAAATTCCATGCGTTATTAGAGAAATAAACGACAATCATAGTAACTTGCATAATAATACTAGAAATAAGTAAAGAGAATGATGGAGAATCATTTTTATTTACTTTAGCAAATGCTTTTGGGAATGTTTTTCCTTTAGCTGCAGCAAATGGTAACTCAGCAAGCATAATAGTCCAAACAAGCCAAGAACTTAATATAGCTATCATAACTCCAATATTCATTAACCAATCTCCCCATTGACCAACAATTCCACCTAAAACAGCTGCAGTTGAAGGAGCTGCCATATTTGAAAGTTGACCTTGAGAATAATGTCCAAGTGGAAGTAAAGATAATAAAACATAAAGAATTAAACATCCTAAGAATCCTAAAAGAGTTGCTTTACCAACTTCAGCTTGATCTTTTGCTCTGTCAGATACAACAACAGCTCCTTCAATTCCAATAAATACCCATAAAGTTACAAGCATTGTACCTTTAACTTGACTTAAAAGACTACCAAGAGGTTTATCAGAAAGAGTTGTTATAGTTTCTGTACCCCAGAAGTTAGTGAAGAAGAATCCAACCTTAAAGAAGAAAGCTGTAATAAGTAGGAATAATACAATTGGAACCAATTTACCAATAGTACCAATAGTGTTTAATGAAGTAGCACCCTTAACTCCAGCTAAAACGATAAAGTAGATAATCCAAATAACTAAAGAACCACCAATTACTGAGTTGAAATTATTTCCACCAGTAAAATATCCAGGGAAGAAATAGTTTAGGGAATCCATTAATAAAACTGCATAGCCAATATTTGCGAAACAGTTACAAATCCAATAACCCCAAGCCATAAGGAAACCAGTAAAGTTTCCAAATCCAAGTTCACCGTAGGCATAGATTCCAGTTGTAGCATCAGGTCTAGCTTCAGCTAAAATTCTAAATGTATTAGCAACAAACCACATCCCCACACCAGTTATAACCCACGCAATAGTAATAGCTCCAGCCCCAGCAGATTGAGCCATGTTTTGAGGTAAGTTAAATACACCACCACCAATCATAGCACTAATAACAACGGCAGTAAGAGCTACTAAACCAAGTTTTTTGTTATCGTCAGCCATTTTAAACCCTCCTTAAAAATTAATTTTTTATAACCATAGTATGGAATCTTCTAACTCCATCATTGTCAATAAACGCTTCAACTCCATGGATATCACTGAAATATCCAGGGAAAACTCTTTCAAACTCCTCTCTTGCTAAAAGAAAATCTAAAATAGATTTTGAGTTTTCATCAATTTTTTCTCCACCCATTAAAACTGGAATTCCTGGTGGATATGGAACCACAATAACTCCAGCAACTCTGTTCATACAATCTTTAACAGGAACATGCTCAATGTTTCCTCTAAATACCTCTCTAGAAGCTTCAGCAGGTGTTAGCTCTTGTTTAGGGATAATCTGAAATGCTTTATCCATAAGTTCTAGAAGTTTTGATTCTATAATATATTTATGCATATCTAAGCAATGATCTTTTAATCCTTTGTTAGAGTATTTTTCAGGATAAGAATTAACTAAATCTGGGAATATTTCAACAAGAGGAGTATTTTTATCAAAATCCTTTTTAAAGTCCATTAAAACTTTGATAAGAGCTTCTTGTTTTGTTATAGTAGTTCCAATAGAGTGAAGGAATAAAAGTGAATATGTGTCTGTTTTTTCATTAACTACTCCTCTGTCGATGATATAGTTACTTAAAATAGAAGCAGGAATACCAATATCTTCATATTCACCATTTACTTTTAAACCTGGACATTTTAGTGTTAGTTTAATAGGATCTAGCATAACATAATTTTTTTCGATATCATTAAATCCATGCCAATTGTTATCTGTATCTAAAGTCCAACAACTTTGATTTTCTAGAAGATACTTGTCTGGAACATCTTCAAAATTTGTTAAAATTCCATTGTATAAAACTTTTTCTGGTTGCCATAAAGAGAAAAACCATTGATTAAAACTAGCATACTCTTTATTTAATTTAGCAATTCTTTTTCTAAAGTGAATAGCATTTAAAATAGTTTCATTCATCAACTCTTTACCAGAAAAATCCATCATAGCTGTAGATACATCTAAAGAAGCAATCATGCTATATTGTGGAGATGTTGACCCATACATTAAATATGCTTCATCGAAAACTACAAAATCAACTTTATCTTTAGTTCCATCTTTAACATGAAGCATAGAAGCTTGGGAAAATGCTCCTAATAACTTATGTGTAGAGTGAGACGCAAAAATTGGTGGATGTTCGATAAAGTTATCAGATTCAGTCATAGCATAGTGATCTTTATATATAGGATGGAACTTAGCATAAGCATACCAAGCTTCATCAAAATGTAGATTTTCAACATTATTATTCAAAGTTTCTTTTATTTTGTTAACGTTATAACAAAGACCATCGTAAGTGGAGTTTGTTAATGCTGACATTTTAATCTTTTGTTTTTTCTGTTCATCAGTTAATTTTGAATTATCCTCAATTATTTTATTAATATACTCTTTTGTAAATTCATTTAATTTAACAGGACCGATTATACCTAAACTATTTCTTCTAGGAATCATATACATTGGGATAGCTTCTGTTATAACCATTCCGTAATTTAGGGATTTGTGACAGTTTCTATCAACAAAAGCTAAGTTATCTTTAGTAACTCTACCTTTCCAAATAACCTGATTAACTGAACTTGTTCCGTTTAAAATATAGTAAGTTTTATCAGCAGAGAAAACTCTAGCTGAATTACTTTCAGCATCTTTAACAGGACCTTCATCATCTAAAAGAGAACCTAATTCTGGAACTGATATAGAAAGGTCTGATCTTAGAGTGTTTTCTCCATAAAAGTCAAACATCATTTTTCCAATTGGATTAGTCATAAACATAAGTCCACCAGCATGACCAGGCGTATGCCAAGGATACTTAAATTTTTGAGTATAATCCATTAATTTACCGAAAAAGACAGGTTTGATAGCTTCAAGATATCGTTCAATTTCTAATTCTATTTGACCTGCTAAAAAAGAGATGCTATCTTCAAAAATATTTATTACAAGATTTATTGAATTTAAAATTTGTAATGGGATATTTGAAGAACCGTTTTCTGTTAACACAACAATTGGGATTTTTGGATTTGTTTTTCTAACAAATTTAACTAATTCTTCTAAATTTTCATTGGAATTTAAAATAATTCCAGAAAGAGTTTTATTAGACATATAAACTCTTTTAAAATCAGTCTCATTGTCAACAAAAGAAGTAGTGAAAGATTCTAAAAGGATATCTAATTGTTTAGAAGATTCATAAGTTGAATCTAACTCGTGAAAAACTAATAAGGACCAATTTAAATAATCAACAGACTTCATAAAAAAAACCTCCTTAATTGTTAGAACAAAAAAATTTTAACTCACGATATTGTTAAAAAAAAAATGTGAGTTTCCTTTAAAAAATATTTTTTATTCTTAATTTAATAAGTTCTTTAATATTTTCTATAAGTAGGAAATAAATTGCTTTATTTTCAATATTTAAACTATTCTCATCAATCTCTTTTTTAAATCTATCTTCTGAGCGTTTTATTTTACTTAAAAGAATATTGTAAGTATAATTATTTGAAGATGATGTGGCTAAATCTCTTAAAATTACAGCTAATTCAGAAGTGATTGAGATATCAGTAGAAATTTTACCAAAACACTCTCTTATTTTTGAAAGAATGATATATTCTGAAAATTTTAATGAATAATTTTTAGAAATATCTACTTTTTTAAAAAATAATCGATTATCCTTTTCCATTTCAACTAATTGTTTGCAATCATCTAGGTTAATTTTTAGCTCTTCAAAGAGTTCATCTTGTTTTAATGAAACAGCTTTATATTTTAAAGCTTTAGAGAAGTCAAAAATAATATCTTTCATAATAGAATCAATTTTTTCTAATTGGGAGATGATTTCATTGTTCTGGCTAGGCATATATAAGTTTGAAATAATAGCACAAAGAACTCCAACTAATAAAAGAAGATATTGATCAAGAACAAAAATTAAAGATACATTTTCATCTAATAGAAAATGTGTCGCTAGAACAATGTTGGTGAAAAATCCCTGCATTAAGTTAAATCGTATACAAAGAGGCATAAAAATAGCTGTAAATATAACTAAAGAAATAGGATTAAATTTAAAAATTTTAATGATAGTAGCAGATAAAATTAAACCAAAAGAAGCGGCAAGAACTCTTTCAAAAGAACTTCTAAAAGAAGCTTTTCGAGTACTTTCTAAACTTAAGATACAAATTGTAGCAGCGGAGTATTGATATTCTAAAGAAAAATATTGAGCAATAAGAACAGCTGCATAAGGGCCAATCATATTTTTAAAAACTTTATGTTTATCATAAGTACTTAGTTTATTAAATATCATAAAAAATCCTCCCTAAAATGAGATTAAATTATTATAAAGGTTATTCAATGGAAAAATAAAAAATCCTACACCAATTTAAAATTAAAAATATATTTTCAAAAAAATATATTTAGAAAAAATAATTTATTTTTTTCTTGATTTTTTTGATTTTTAAATATATAATTCATTTTGTAAAAATAAGATGTTTATAAGGAGTGAATTGAAATGAAAAAGTTAAGTTTGACAAATAAGATTTTTATATCATTGATTTTAGGTGTTATAAGTGGATTGATTTTATATCCCTTTAGAAACGATTTAATAGTGAAAAAATATATAATAGACTTTTTCTTTAACTTCTTAGGAACAGGATTTATAAGAGCAATAAGAATGATAGTGGTTCCATTAGTTTTTTGTTCGTTAACTGTAGGAGCAGCAGGTGTTGAAGATATAAAGAAATTAGGAAGAGTGGGAGTAAAAACTTTAGCATTTTACTTAGGAACTACAGCAGTAGCGATAACTTTAGCTTTAGGAGTAGGATCTCTAATAAATCCAGGAAAAGGAGTTGTTTTGTCTCAGATTACAACAACTAATGTTTCAGTAAATGAAACAAAACCATTCATAGATATATTGTTAGGGATGATACCAATAAATCCAATAGAAGCTTTAGCTAAAGGAGATATGCTACAGATAATAGTATTCGCAATTTTATGTGGTGTTGGTATGGCTATATTAGGAGATAAAGTTTCTACAGTTAGAAAAGGGATGGAAGAGTCAAATAGTTTAGTTTTAAAATTAGTTGAGATTATAATGCAGTTAGCTCCATTTGGAGTATATGGATTAATTGGAAAAACATTTGCAACATTAGGATATACAGCAATGTTACCTTTACTAAAATACTTTATAGGTGTAGTTATTGTTTTATTATTACATTATTTAATAACATATCAAAGTTTGTTGATTTTCGTAGCTAAGTATAACCCTATTAAATTTTTAAAGAAATTCTCAGGACCAATGATGGTAGCATTTTCAACTTCTTCAAGTAGTGCAACTTTACCATCTTCAATGGAAACAATGCAAGATGAATTTGGAGTATCTAAAACAATATCTTCATTTACACTTCCTTTAGGAAGCACAATAAATATGGATGGAACAGCAATAATGCAAGGTGTTGCAACAATATTTATAGCTCAAATCTATGGAGTTAATTTAACAATGGGAGATTTTGTAACAGTAATTATAACAGCTACATTAGCTTCAATAGGAACTGCAGGAGTTCCAGGCGTTGGAGTAATAATGTTAGGAATGGTATTGCAACAAGTTGGATTACCTTTAGAAGGGATGGCTCTTGTAATGGGAATAGATAGATTTGTGGATATGTTTAGAACAACTGTTAATATAACAGGAGACGCAGTTTGTACATTGATTGTAGCGAGAACAGAGGGAGAATTAAAAGGTGAAGAGGTAGTTACACCGGTTAAAAAAAATACATTAGCTTAATATTAAAATAAAAAAAGATACCTCAGGTATCTTTTTTCATTTTTAATTATAATTTAAAGTTAATTTGCTATATGAAGAATTTCCTTGAAATCTTCAGGTAAAGGTGCTTCAACTAGGATTTTTTCACCACTTTCAACATCAGTAAAAATTAGTTTAAATGCATGAAGAAGTTGTCTTTTAGCTCTAATATCATCACCACCGTAAAGTTCATCTCCTAAAATAGGGTAACCTACTAAAGACATATGGGCACGGATTTGGTGAGTTCTACCAGTGAAAAGTTTTAATTCAATTAAAGTTAGGTCTTCGTTAGGGAAACGCTCTAAAACTTTCATATAAGTTTTAGCAGTTTGACCACCATTTTCAGGGGTCATCTCTTTACGTCTAAGTTCATCTCCCTCTTTACCAATAGGAATTTCAATCATCATTTCATCTTCTTTAACAATACCTTTTACAATAGCTTGATAAAATTTTGAAACTTTTTCTTTATCACTTTGTAAAAAAGCTTGAGTATAAGCATTTTTAGCTACAACGATTAGTCCAGAAGTATTCATATCTAAACGATTGAAAAATCTAGGAGGCTGAACTTTTCCAGTTTGTTCTTGAAGATAGTGAACAACACCGTTAGCTAATGTTAAATCTGTTTTTTTAGTAGTTGGATGAACAACTAAATATGGATCTTTATCAATAATAAGTAGATTTTTATCTTCATACATTATTTTAAGGTCCATCTGAATAGATCTAATTCCAACTTCTTTTTCTTTTTCTTTAACTAAAAGTCTTGCGTTTTTTTTAACTTGCTTTGTAGTTTTGGTTCTTTTTCCATTTAAATATACTTCAACATTTCTAATACCTCTTCCAGAATATCCTTTTTCTCTAAGGTATTGAGAAATTTTCATATTGTGAAATTCAGGCTCAACAACAAATTTTTTCATATTTCCACCTTTAAAATTTATATTATTTTATAATATTTTATAATGAAATTCAGAAAAAAACAATCTTTTGATTTTAAAGTGACAAAAAAATGATCGTTTTAACACTAGTGTATAAGTATACTAGTGTTGTATGAAATTAGAATTTGAAAGGATATTCAAAAGTAAAAACTTTAGTAAAAAAATAAAGAAATTAAAGTATGACCAAATACTTTTCGACTAAAAATTCAAATTTAACCAATTAGCAAAAAACAGCAATTAATGGTTTACAAAAAAACATAAAGGTTGTAATATAAACACATAATGAATTGAATAAAAATTCAAATAACAGGGAGGCAAAGTAAGAATGGGATACAAAATAACAGCAGAAAATTTTGATAGCTTGTTAAAAAATCTTAGTAAAGAGTATAAAATTTATGCTCCAAAAAGATTTCCTAAACAGGGAAGATATTCAGACACAGACATTGTGAGATATGATAGAGTTTATTCGGCAGATGAGATTGTACATGATGAGAAATCTGATTATGCAGCAAAGGAAGCATTAAGCCCTATAACAGAAACAGTTTTATATTTTACAGATGCAGACTATAGAGAGTCAAAAGTTGTTGACGATAGACCAATGCTTGTATTTGCAAGAGCTTGTGATATTCACTCGATAAAAAGATATGATGATATCTTCTTAAAAAATGGTGGATTCGAAGATTCATACTATAAGAGAATGAGAGAAAAAACAAAGTTTATATTAATGGAGTGTCCAGCAAAAGGTTGGGATACTTGCTTCTGTGCTTCAATGGGTACTGGATCAGCAGATGAGTATGCATTTGGAGTAAAATTTAATGGTGAAGAAGTTTTAGTAGAAACTAAAGACGACGCATTTAACTCTTACTTTGCAGGAAATGATGAAATTGATTTCCTAGTAACTCCAGTTGTAGAAAATGAAAGAGTTGTTAGAATACCAGAGATAAATGATAAAGAAACTCAAATAGCTGTAAAATCATTAGAGATGTGGAAAGAGTTTGACAAGAGATGTTTAATGTGTGGTAGTTGTACTGTATCATGTTCTACATGTACTTGTTTTACAACTTATGATATGAACTATAGTTCTGATACAAATGCAGGAGAAAGAAGAAGAATAAATGCTTCTTGCCACGTTGATGGGTATACAGATATGGCTGGAAACCACTCGTTTAGAAAAACAGGTGGAGACAGAATGAGATTTAAAGTTATGCATAAAATCCACGATCATAAAAAGAGATTTAAAGAGCACCATATGTGTGTTGGATGTGGAAGATGTGATGATAAGTGTCCAGTGTTTATATCTTTCTCAACTACTGTAAACAAATTAGCTGCAGAAGTTGATAAACTAAATGGAGGTAATAAGTAATGGAAAATTTAATAATGCCAACGCCATATAGACTTTTAGATGTAAAAAAAGTTACTGATATAGAATACCTATTTAGAGTTGAATATCCAGAGGCAGGAAATGTAAAGTTTGGACAATTTATGCAATTATCTTTACCAAAAGTTGGAGAGTGTCCAATTTCTGTTACAGATTTCTCAGCAGCAGATGGATGGGTAGAGTTTTTAATTAGAAAAGTTGGAATAGTAACTGATGAGATTTTTAATCTTCATGCAGGGGATTTATTACCAATGAGAGGACCTTATGGAAAAGGTTTTGATGCAATTGATATAAAAAATAAAAAAGTAGTTATCGTAACAGGAGGATCAGGATTAGCTCCAGTTAGATCTTTAATTAATCATATTCATAGAAATCCAGAGGAAGTTCAATCAATGGAATTATTATTTGGATTTAAAGATGACGCATCTATACTATTTAGAGATGAGATTATCAATTGGAGAAAAAAACATCCAATGGTATTAACTGTAGATAAAGGATGCGGATTAGACGGTGAGTGTGTAGGGCTTGTAACAGAGTATGTACCTCATTTAAAAATGGTATCGGATAATTTTGATGATTTAGAGGTTGTAATTGTTGGACCACCTAATATGATGAAATATACAGCTATTGAATTTGAAAAGCTAGGAGTTCCAGCTGATAAGATTTGGGTTTCTTTTGAAAGAAAGATGTCATGTGCAATTGGAAAATGTGGTCACTGTAGAATTGACGAAGTTTATGTTTGTCTAGAAGGACCAGTATTCAACTATTCTCAAGCTAAATATCTAATCGACTAAGGGGGTAAAATAAGTGAATCACGATATTAATATAACTAAACTAAAATTAAACTGCTTTCGTCAATCAAAAGTACCTGGAGAGTTCATGATCCAACTTCGTGTTCCAGGTGGATTAATTGAAGCTAAATATTTAAAAGTAATACAAGAGATTGCAGAGAGATGGGGAGATGGAACATTCCACATGGGTATGAGACAAACTCTTAACGCTCCTGGAATAAAATTCGAAAATGTAGACGCAGTAAATGCTTACTTAGAGGAATATATTAAAGAAGTAGATGTAGAGATGTGTGGAGCTGAGATGGAAGTTAACAAAGCTGGATATCCTACTATCGGAGCTAGAAACATCATGGCATGTATCGGAAACTCTCACTGTGTAAAAGCTAATATCAATACTTGGGAATTAGCTAGAAAACTTGAGAAGAAAATTTTCCCAAGTCACTATCATATAAAAATGGCTATAGCTGGATGTCCAAATGACTGTGCTAAAGCACACTTTAATGATTTTGGAATTATGGGTGTAACTAAGCCAATCTATTTAAAAGATAGATGTATTGGATGTGGAAGATGTGTTAAGGTTTGTGATCACGCTGCTACAAGAGTTTTAAAGTTAGAAAATCATAGAATTGTGAAGGATTCTTGCTGTTGTGTAGGATGTGGAGAGTGTGTTGAGGCATGTCCATCATCTGCATGGGTAAGACCAGAGCAAAAATTATATAGAATGACAATAGGTGGAAGAACAGGAAAGCAATATCCAAGAATGGGTAAAATGTTCTTAAACTGGGTAACAGAGGATGTAATTCTTCAAGTTATAGGAAACTGGCAGAAGTTCTCTGCTAATGTATTACATCATAAGCCTATGTATATTCATGGAGGTCACTTAATTGACAGAGCTGGATATCAGAAGTTTAAAGAGATGATACTTGATGGAGTAGAGTTAAATCCAGAAGCACAAGTAGCACAAAGAATCCTTTGGGCAGAAACAGAGTATAGAGCTAATATCAACGTTAAGCCAATCTCTCAACACCCAAGTCCAGGAGAGACATATACATTAGAAAAACCTTTTAACTACGGTGGAGGTCACTAAAATTTAGTTTTTAAAATCAAAAAAATATAGTCTGATTAATGGGGACCCCAAAAGGGTTCCCATTAGTCATGTTTGGGACTTTGAATATCAGTTCAACAAGAGCACATTAAAAAAAACCTAGGGGGTAAAAATGGAAGCTGTAAAAGAGAACAAAAAAAGTTTAAAGGAAACAATACTAGATTTATTTAAATTTGAGGATTACTGGGCAATATTACTAGCAACAATTATACTTATATTTTGTACAATTATTTACATGGGGTCAGATTCACAAAGTGTTTTAGGTAAAACAGAGGTCTATAATAGTATAATGAAGACAGAGGGAGAGAGAGCTCCTTTTAAAACAGTTCAGTGGCATGAAGCACAATTTGATAAAAATAGTTTGGCTATAAAGACATCAACAACAGAAAAGGTAAAAAGTATTTTAGGAAAACCTAAAAAGTGGGTGACTAACCCAATTGAGTCAATATATTTAAGTGAAAGTGCAGCTAAAGTAAAAGGTGCACCATTCATTCAACAATATGAAGATTTAAAAAAAGAGACAGCATTGCTAAAAAATCAAGCTTTAGCTGCTACTGCACTAGCTGAAGAAAAAGCTTTTGCAGATACTAGTTTAAATACAACTGCAAATGAATCAATAGATAAATGGCTTCTTAGTAGAGATAAAGAAAATAAAATGAAATCTAAAGCTATTGTAAAACCTTATAACTTAATACCTAATTTAGCAATATTATTAGCGTTTATAGGTATTTATTTTAGTTTAGGTATGAGAAAAATGGGAAGAGATAGAGAAGGATTTTTACAAGGATTCCCAGCAGTTTTCGCTTTAGCTACAGGAGCTTATTTATTAGGAGAGCAAGAAACTTTAAAGGCTTGGGGTCTAGGGTATGTTTTCTGGGGTCTAGTTTTAGGATTAATAGTTAGTAATACAGTTGGGACACCAAAAAAGCTTTTAGCAGCAGCTCAAACAGAATACTTTATAAAAACAGGATTGATTTTATTGGGGTCAACAGTTTTAGTAAATAAAGTTTTATTAATAGGAATACCAGGAATTTTCGTAACTTGGTTTGTAACTCCAGTAGTTTTAGTTTTAACTTTTGGATTTGGAGATAAAATTTTAAAAATGGAATCAAAGAGTTTAAATATGGTTATGTCAGCGGATATGTCTGTAAGTGGTGTATCAGCAGCGATTGCAGCAGCGGCAGCTTGTAAAGCTAAAAAAGAAGAGCTTACACTATCTGTAAGTATCTCTATTATGTTTACTGCGTTTATGATGATAGCAATGCCGATGTTTATAAAGGCTTTAAATATGGATCCAGTGTTAGGTGGAGCATGGATTGGAGGAACAGTTGATTCAACAGGAGCAGTAGTTGCTGCTGGAGAATATTTAGGACCAGTTGCTAGAGACGTTGCAGCAACTATAAAGATGATTCAAAATATAATAATCGGGGTAATGGCATTAGGTGTAGCAGCATATTGGTCGTTAAAAGTTGATAAATCTATGGCTGAAGAAAGAGACTTCTCTTTAAAAGGTTCATTAAAAGAGATTTGGAATAGATTTCCAAAATTCATATTAGGATTTATTGGTGCTTCTCTTGTTTTTTCTGGAATTTATGGGATGTTAGGAGTGGATGGATCTAAAGTTATTATAGATAAAGGAATGGTAAATGGATTGATTTCACCTTTACAAGGTTGGTTATTCTGTTTAGCTTTTACAAGTATTGGATTATCTACAAACTTCAGTGAATTAAGCAAGTTATTTAAAGGTGGAAAGCCAATTACTCTTTATATAGTAGGAAAAATTATAAACCTAGGTGTAACTTTTGGAGCTGCATACTTAATGTTCCATGTAGTTTTCCCTGATATAACAAAATCTTTAATGAGTTTATAGAGAGTTTTTAGGAGGAGATATGATAAAAAAGTGGATAGCTTTTATAGGTAGTTTTGTATGTATATATTTTTTCTGTTTCTCTGTATTGCCTTTTTTAGATGAAACTTTAGGATTTAAAGAAGCACATGAGAAGTTAGCAGAAGAGGATATAGAATCAGGAGCATGGTATTATATTTTTGTAAAAAAAGTTGAACCTAGCTCAGAAAATGTTAGACATACATTAACTTACTCAAATTGGGGAGAGAGTAAAGATGCAAAACGTTGATATATTTATAGAAGAAGAAAAAAAAAGAGCTATAGAGATATCAAATGAAATAATAGAAAAACCTAAAGTATCTATGATGGTTGTTATATTTCCTTTTCTTTTAATCAATTATATTCAGGAATTAAGAGTTTATCGATATAAAAAAGAGTTTTTTTTAAAAGAATATCTATTTTTAAAAAATATGGTAGTCGATTTATTGAAAGAGGGATATTCCTCTTCAGAAAAGATAAAAATTGAAATAGAGAAGCTTTTAATAAAAGATGAAAAATATTTAGAGTTTTATAAATATCAAATTCAAGAAGCATTGAGTATAAAAAAATATATTTTCCAAGAGGAAAGTGAAAAAATAATGAGGTTAAAAGAGATAGAAACCTTAAAAAAGTGGATGGATATATTTGAAGTGGATGAAGAAAGTTTGAGTGTTAGTTTAAAATTATTTAAAACTTTAAATAATAAAATATAAAGTCTTGAAAAAACTGCATTTGTATGCAGTTTTTTCTTTTACAATCTTGTCTAAATATGATAAAATATGTTCGAATTTAATTTGAAAACTAGGATTAATTAGGGAGGAAAAATGAATAAAAATTTAAAAGTTTTTGGTTTGATGGGGTTAGTCTTAGCTCTTTCTGCTTGTAAAGTGTTACCGCCGAAAGATGGAGAGTATGAGCTGACTTTAGTTCATGTAAATGATGTTCACGGTAGAGCGAAAGAGGGGAAATATGATGGAGTTGGTTTAGCTAGAGTAGCAACTATAGCTAAGGCTTTAGAGCAAGATAAAAATAATGGAAAAGTATTGCTAATAGATGCAGGAGATACAATGCATGGGACAACTTTTGCTACTTTAACAAAAGGGGAGTCAATGGTTGAAACTTTAAATGCAGCTGGGCTTGATTATGCAACTTTAGGAAATCATGATTTTAACTATGGACAAGATAGATTAGAAGAGTTATTATCAATGCAAAAATATAAAACATTAGCGGCAAATGTTGTAGATAAAACAACAGGGAAGCCAATAGCAGGAACATATGATATTAGAAAAATAGATGGGAAAAAAGTAGGATTCTTTGGTTTAGCAACTCCAGAAACTTACTTTAAAACAAATCCAAATAACGTAAAAAATATAACAATAGCTGATCCAATAGCAACAGCAAAATCAGTTGTAGCTCAAATGAAAAAAGAGGGAGTTAAATTTATAGTTGTAATCTCTCACTTAGGTGACGATGAAAGTACAGCAAAAAATTTACAAAGTGTTGGATTAGCAGAAGCTGTACCTGAAATAGATTTAATTATTGATGGGCATAGCCATACAGAATTAAAAGAAAAGAAAGTAGTTAATGGAGTAACTATAGTACAAACTGGAGAATATGCTAAAAATGTTGGAGTAGTTAAAGTTGATTTTGATAAATTAAAAAACAAAATTGAGGCAATAGACTATACACTATATACAAAAAATATAATAATGAATGGAGATAATCCAGTTCCAGAAGATGCTAAGGTAAAAGCAACGATAGATGAAATTTCTAAAAAGCAAGAAATGATAACAAGTGTTAAAGTTGGAGAGTCACCAATTTTATTAGAAGGAGATAGAGCTTTTGTTAGAACAGGAGAAACAAATCTTTCTCAATTAATAACAGATGCAATGTTATGGAAAACAGGAGCAGATGTAGCTCTTACAAATGGAGGAGGAATTAGAGCTTCTATTAATCCAGGAGAGGTTACAGTAGGAGATGTAATTAGTGTATTGCCATTTGGAAACTATGTAATTACAAAAGAAGTAAAAGGGTCAGATTTACAAAAAGCTGTTGAAAACGGAATTAGATCATATCCAGAATCGCTAGGTGCAATGGCACAAGTTGCAGGAATGACAGTTAAATTTAATGTTAAAAATCCAGCATACAGAAGAGTTTTAGAAATTAAAATAGGAAATGAAAAATTAAATCCAAATAAAACATATGTTGTAGCAACAAATGACTTTATGGCAGCAGGTGGAGATGGATATTCATCTTTAGCTGGTGGAAAAGAATTAGGGCATTATCCAGCATTAGATGAGGTTTTAATTGAGTATATCCAAAAAGTTGGATTAGAAGGTAGAGATAAGGTAGTTCCTAGATTAATACCGAAAAAATAAAAGGGGTTATAGATGAATAAAGAATCTTTAAGGAAAAAAGTAGTGCTAGCTTTTATAGCGGTAGGATTGTTGTTAGGAGTATATGAGGCAAATAAGCCAGGACCATTAGTTATTGAAGAGATTGGAACTGGGTATAATGGTGATTTAACTGTAAAATTACAAGTAAAACCAAAAGGTGATGGATTTAAAATTATTGGAGTGGATGTTGCTCATCAAGATACACCACCAATAGCTGATCCAGCTGTAGATACATTGAAAACATATATTCTAAAAAATCAAAATGCTGAGTTCGATGTTGTTTCAGGAGCTACATATACATCAGAAGGTATAAGGGAAGCTACTAAAAAAGCGTTAGAAAAAGTAAAGAATTAAAAAGAGGGCCAATTAGGCCCTCTTTAATTTTATTAATAAGCTGGGAAAATCTGAATTTCAACTCTTCTATTTTGTGCTCTACCAGAAGCAGTTGAGTTACTAGCTATAGGTCTATCAGGTCCAAATCCATTAATAGTTATTCTGTTAGGATTTACTCCTCTACGTACTAAATAATCAGCAACACTTCTTGCTCTTTTAACAGATAAGTCCATGTTATAAGAGTAAGCACCTGTATTATCTGTATTACCTGAAATAACTATTCTTGTTTCAGGATATTGATTTAAAACAGAAGCAATATCATTTAAAGGTCCATAGAATCCATTTCCTATAACATATCCATTTGTAGGGAATGTAACTCCACCAGGAAGATTAAGATTTATGTAATTTCCTTCGTCTGTAACTTTAACTTGAGTATTTTGTAATCTAGCTTGTAATTCTTTTGTTTGTTGATCTTTATATGCTCCCCAACCTAAACCAGCAAGAGCTCCAATACCAGCTCCGATAAGTGTTCCTTTTGTATCTTGTCCAATAGCTTGTCCAATTAAAGCACCTACTGCGGCTCCACCAGCAGTACCAGTAGTTTTGTTATTGTATCCAGTAGCTGTACAAGCCCCAAAAAGAGATCCAGCTAAAAGAACAGAACAAATAAGTTTTGTATTTTTCATTATAAAAAACCTCCTTAACTAAAAATGATTATAGATATTATAGAAAAACTTTTTATATTTGTATATAAATTATTATTCTTTTTTAATAAAATCAATCCTTTTTTTTGAGGTATAAATAAAAAAATAAAAAAAATAAAAAAACTTTGTTGACATAAATAAGAATTTATGATACTATAATTTTGTAGCGAACGAAAGCGAGTTACAAAAACTAAATAGTCGGAATATAGCGCAGTCCGGTAGCGCACC
>NZ_KI518080.1 GCF_000479045.1 Cetobacterium somerae ATCC BAA-474 | reverse complement strand
AATAGATACTTTTAGACCATTTCCACATTTAAATAGTGGAGCTATAAATCTAATTTTAAATGTAAAAGAGAAGGATGGAATATCTTTTGCTATAGTTGAAATTCCAAGAGTTGTAAATAGATTAATTAAGCTACCTGGTGGTAATAATTTTATTTTATTAGAAGAGGTAATAAAAAATAATCTTCATAGATTATTTAATGGTTATGAAATAATAGATATAGGGTATTTTAGAATTACAAGGGATGAAGATTTAGGTATAGATGAAAACAGTGGTGCAGAGGATTTATTAGTTGAAATAGAAAAAGAGGTCAAAAATAGAAAATGGGGTAATCCAGTTAGAGTTGAATATATTCGTGGGGTTTCTAATAAAAGTTTAGAATTTTTAAAAGAGCAAATAGAACTTGAAGAGGAGAATTTTTATCCTGTTTTAGGTCCTTTAGATTTGACATTTTTATGGGGAATGGTAGATGTTGATGGAGTTGAAGAGTTAAAATTTGAAAAAAATATTCCAAGGTATTACAAAGAGTTGGCTGGTGAAAATATATTTAAAGTTTTATCAAAAAGAAATATTTTACTTAGACATCCTTTTGAAAGCTTTGATCATGTGGTTGACTTGGTAAAAATATCAGCTCAAGATCCTAAAGTTTTAGCTATAAAACAAACTTTATATAGAGTAAGTGGTGATTCACCAATAATAAAATATTTAAAAAAAGCTGCTGAAAATGGAAAACAAGTGACAGTATTAGTAGAATTAAAAGCTCGATTTGATGAAGAAAGAAATGTTAAATGGGCAAGAGAGCTAGAAGAAGCAGGGTGTCATGTAATTTATGGATTAAGTGGGTTAAAAACTCATGCCAAATGTTTATTGATAATTAGAAAAGAAGAGGATGGGATAAAAAGATATGTACATTTAGGAACAGGAAATTATAATGATTCAACAGCAAAACTATATGTAGATTACTCATTCTTTACTATGGATGAAGAGATGGGAATAGATGCAAGTTATCTTTTTAATAAATTAACTGGATTTTCAAAGATAGATGATTGGAAAAAACTAATAGTTGCACCAACTCATTTAAGAGATACATTATACAGATTTATTGATAGAGAGATTGAAAATATTTCAAAAGGTGGATTAGGAAAAGTAGTTATTAAAGTGAATGGTTTAACAGATCAAGGAATAATAGAAAAGCTTTATGATGCTTCTAAAGCTGGAGTTGAGGTTACTTTAATTGTTAGAGGAGCTTGTTGTTTAAAGACCGGAATAGCTGGATTAAGCGAAAATATAAAGGTTTATAGTTTAGTTGGAAGATTTTTAGAACATGATAGAATATATTATTTTGAAAACAATGGAGAAGAAGAGTTATATTTAGGAAGTGCAGATTGTATGAGAAGGAATTTAGATGGAAG
>NZ_KI518079.1 GCF_000479045.1 Cetobacterium somerae ATCC BAA-474 | reverse complement strand
TATATTTTAAATAGAATTTTATACTCTTCTCTATTTTTAAGCATTTTCAAACAATAAAAAAAAATTTATATAATTAAAAAATCAGAAATTAATTTCACATTGAAACAATATATTTTACTTTGTTCATATATAAAAAGTATTATAATTATATACAAAGTTTAGTAACAGTACTTTTAGGAGGTAAAAAATGCAAGAATTACTAAAAGAATTAGTTGAAAAACACAGAAAGACAACTGAATTAGGGAAAGTCGCAAGTTATATCCCTGAATTAGAAAAAACAAACCCCAGAAATCTTGGAATATATATTTTAGATAATGAGGGAAATGAATACTTTGCTGGAGATTATGATAATAAATTCACAGTACAAAGTATCTCTAAAGTAGTTGCGCTTATGTTAGCTATTTTAGATAATGGAGAGGAATATGTATTCTCTAAAGTTGGAATGGACCCTAGTGGAGACCCATTTAACTCTATTAGAAAATTAGAAACATCTAGTAGAAGAAAACCATATAATCCTATGATTAATGCTGGAGCTATCGTTGTATCTTCTATGATTAAAGGTGATGATGCAAAGGATAAATTCAATCGACTTCTTGAATTTTTCAAAAAAATAACAGAAGACCCATCTCTTGAACTAAACCCAAAGGTTTATTTAAGTGAATCTGAAACAGGAAATAAAAATAGAGCTATGGGATATTATTTGAAATCTGAGGGAATTATCACAGGAAATGTAGAGGAAGCTTTAGAAGTTTATTTTAAGCAATGTTCTATTGATGTCACTGCAAAAACAATTGCAAAACTAGGTTTATTTCTAGCTAATGAAGGACAAACTAGTACTGGCGAACAAGTTGTTTCTAATAGAGTTAGCCGAATTGTAAAAACACTTATGGTTACATGTGGAATGTATGATAACTCTGGTGAGTTTGCTGTAAGAGTTGGTTTACCGTCAAAAAGTGGAGTTGGTGGAGGAATCGTTTCCGTTGTTCCTCATAAAATGGGAATTGGTATTTACTCACCTGCTCTTGATCAAAAAGGAAATCCTATAGCTGGAGTATGTCTTTTAGAAGACCTATGCAATGAGCTTAAATGTAGAATATTCTAAACACACACACAATTTATTATATATTATATAGGAGGAACAATGAATATTATCAACACACTTAACAACATTTTATGGTCTTATGTTTTAATCGCAGTTCTTATTATTTCAGGATTATATTTCACTTTTAAATTAAAGTTTGCAAATATAACTGAGATTAAAGAGATGTTTAAAGTAATGCTTGAAAAAGGAAATGGAAAAGGTGTTTCACCATTCCAAGCATTTTGCATTAGTGCTGGTTCTAAAGTTGGAACTGGTAGTTTAGCAGGAGTTGCCCTTGCTATATCTGTTGGTGGACCGGGATCTATATTTTGGATGTGGATTTTAGCTTTAGTAGCTGGTAGTTTGAGTTTAGTTGAAAATACTTTAGCTCAAATTTATAAAAAGAAAGAGGATGGAATCTTTGTTGGTGGACCAGCTTATTATATGGAATTAGGTATGAATAAAAAATATCTTGGTGTAGCTTTTTCCATTCTTATTACAATAACTTATGGTTTTATTTTTAATGCTGTTCAAGCTAATACAATTACAGTAGCTTTTCAACATGCGTATGGTATAAATCAAT
This sequence comes from Cetobacterium somerae ATCC BAA-474, assembly GCF_000479045.1. Lineage (NCBI taxonomy): Bacteria > Fusobacteriati > Fusobacteriota > Fusobacteriia > Fusobacteriales > Fusobacteriaceae > Cetobacterium > Cetobacterium somerae. The sequence goes on along the minus strand of NZ_KI518079.1, from coordinate 26,976 downwards.
TTTATGGAGCTATTATTTTAACTGTATTAACAGCTATAATCATTTTAGGAGGAGCTCATAGAATTGCAAAAGTTTCAGAGATTATTGTTCCAATTATGGGTGTATTTTATTTAGTAGTTGCTATTTTTATAGTTTTAAAGAACATTGCAGCTCTTCCTGGAGTACTTTCATTAATTATGACAAACGCTTTTGATCCAGCTGCTGCTGGTGGAGGTGCTCTTGGAGTTATTGTTATGGAAGGTATTAAAAGAGGTCTTTTTTCAAATGAAGCTGGTATGGGATCAACTCCAAACGCTGGAGCTAGTGCTTCTACAGATCACCCTTTCAAACAGGGATTAGTTCAAACTTTAGGAGTTTATGTTACTACATTAGCTATTTGTTCTGCTACAGCTTTTATCATTCTTTTCTCTGGAGTATTAGGAACTACTACTCATAAAGGAATTGAATTAACTCAAACTGCTATGATACATGAACTTGGAATTTTTGGTAGAATTTTCTTGATGGCTTGTATATTTTTATTTGCTTTTTCATCAGTTATTGGAAATTACTTCTACGGAATTGTTAATATAGCCTATACTGAAAAAAAATGGTTAGAAAACCCATTTAAAGTTGTTGCTCTTGCTATGGTTTTCTGGGGTTCTATCAAAGATGCTCCATCTGTTTGGGCTATGGCTGATTTATTTATGGCATTCATGGCACTTTTCAATATATATGCTATTACTAAACTTAGAGTTCCTGCTATTGAATGTATTCATCACTATTTAGAAGAAAGAAAAGCCAAAAGAAACCCTGTTTTCACCAAGAACGTTCTTTCTAACTCTACAGGTGTAGAGTGCTGGGATGATAAAGGAGAAGTTTCTCTTTAATTCTCTAAATATATAAGATAATTTATAAACTAAAATGGATGGACAATTGAGTCCATCCATTTTTATATATTCCAATTTTCAAACAATTTTTCTTTAGAGTAATTTTTCATCTCTTCTTTTAATAAAACTCTTCTTTTTATATTTACAATACTTCCTTCACCATAATTATTATACTCATAAAATCTAGCGTCATCTGGAGAAAATCCTGACATTGAATCCCAACCTTCCTCTTTTATGTGTGAACCTAAATATGAGTTCATAACTATTGCACTTGGATTATATCCTGCTCTTTTTCCTGGATGCCAAGGTCTACCTATAAAAATTGTATTGCTTTCTCCATCACTATCAAATTTACAATTATTAAAGATGTATCCTATCTCTTGATTGTAAAGTGTTGATGGGGCCATTACATAACCAACTCCCTCATCTCTTTTCTTTGAAAAAATATTACAATTTTCAAAATAAGCCTGTGCTCCTCCAAAAATAAAATCTACATTTCCTTCTATATAACTATCTTTATAATATTGTCTTCCTTTATTTGCGTACAAAGTATCTTGATATCCCAAAAATTCACACCCTATAAATAGAGATTTATCTGCATCATTTTTTAAAGCTACAGCCTGTTTATCCTTTAAAAATGATTTTGGATAACCAAAGTCATTTTTAAAAACTATATTTTCAGCTTTAAATCCTTTAGCATTTGATGTTAATGTTACTGTTGCACTTCCACTTGTTCCATAAGTTTTAGCAGAATCTTCTCTCATTAAAGTTCCTGATGCATCACTCCAAACTAAAATAACTTTTCCCTTTTCTTCTCCAACTAGTGTTATATTTGGTTTATCAATTAATATTTTCTCTCGATATATACCATTTTTTAAATATATTACAACTTGATGATGTTGAATACTATCAATTATATTTTGAATACTTTCATCATTATTAACTTGTATTAACATCTATCCTCCCTCTTAAAGAGTCACACCATTTTTAAAAATAGCGATTTCTTTAAAATTATTTATTTCATTATTTGTTTTTCTACCTTCAACTACTTCTATTATATAATCAACGAATTCATCTAGCAATTCTTTCATTGTAACATTGCTATCTAATAGTTTTCCTGCATCAAAATCAATCCATTTTGGCTTTTTCTTTGCCAGTTCAGTATTTGTTGATATTTTTATTGTTGGAACAAATCCACCATACGGAGTTCCCCGTCCTGTTGTAAAAAGAACTATATGAGCTCCAGCTGCTCCTAATGCTGTAGTAGCAACCAAGTCATTCCCTGGCGCCTCAAGAAGTACCAATCCTTTAGATTTGACTACCTCTCCATATCTTAATACATCTTTGACTTTAGAAATACCTGATTTTTGAGTACACCCCAAGGATTTATCTTCTAGTGTTGATATTCCACCCTCTTTATTTCCAGGAGATGGATTTTCATAAATAGACTGATTATACGAGATAAAGTATTTTTTAAAATCATTAACCATATCTACTGTTTTATTAAATATATCTTTATTAATACATCTTTTCATAAGTAAAGTTTCTGCTCCAAACATTTCTGGAACTTCTGTCAAAATTGTTGTCCCATCATGTTCGACTATATAGTCTGAGAATTCCCCTACTAGTGGATTTGCAGTTATTCCAGAAAATCCATCTGACCCTCCGCATTCAAGTCCTACAACTAAATCTCCGAACTCTTTTTCAACTCTTGATTCAGAAATAACTTTATCGTATAACTCTTTTAAAAGTTCTACACCTTCCTCTATTTCATCTTCGGAATCTTGAGCTATCAAAAATCTAACTCTTTCTTTATCAAACTCACCTAAAGTTTCTTTGAACTCTTTCACTTGATTATTTTCACAACCAAGCCCTAAAACTAAAACTCCTCCTGCATTTGGATGTGTCACTATATTTTGAAGTGTTGTTCTAGTTGTTATATGATCCTTTCCTAACTGTGAGCACCCGTAATTATGTTTAAAAACATTTAATCCATCTACTTTTGATATATCAAATCTCTTTTTAAACTCTTCTATTATATTTTCTCCAATCCCATTTACACATCCTACAGTTGGAATAATCCACAACTCATTTCTAATACCTATCTTATTATTTTTTCTTAAATACACATTTACTTTTTTTCTTTTAGCTCCTTCTAAATCTACACCTTCTAAATCTCCATATGAATATGTATCTAAATCATTCAAATTTGTTTTCAAATTATGTGTATGTATCCATTGACCTGCTTCTACATCTTTCAAAGTATGACCTATTGGCATTCCATATTTTATTACATCTTTATTTTTTCCCAACAACTCTAAAGTAAACTTATGACCTTTTTTTATATCCTCTTTTAATTTAATTTTTAAATCTTCAACCTCTACAATTTCTCCTTTATTTATAGGTAAAAGGGCAACTGCAACATTATCTTTTTTATTTATTCGTATACATTTTTTCATTTTACCGTACCCCTTTAAAGAGTTATCTTACTCTTTTTCTCCTTGAATTCTTATTTGTTCCCCAACATTTCCAGATATAACAACATTTTCAAACTTTACATTTTCTGCATTTGCTATAAAAAACCCACATTTACTCTCTTTTTCGATATGAGACATCATAGCTGGATAATCTGCTTCTACATCTTTGTTTGTAAAACTTATATTTATGTTTTTAAATTTTATATTTTCAATAGGTTTTTCTGGCAGTCCATATAAAAATCCAGCACAAACCTCTGTCTCTATACATACAATATTTTCAAATTCTAAATTTTTTATATGAGGTGTTCTCTTATCTACAGGGAGTTTTTCTTTTGTATAAACATACTCTGTTTTTCCATCTGGATCACAAAAATAGAAAGAATTAAAAACAAATGGAACTTTAACTTCATCCATATATACATCTTTTACGATAATTCCATCAATAACTCCTTGTTCCCCTCTTCCTCTTCTTGTTTTTACCCTAATACCTTTATCAGTTTTGTAAAAAATACATTTTTCAATATTAACGTTTTTTACTCCTCCAGACATTTCACTACCTATAACCACTCCTCCATGACCATATTTCATCAAGCAATTTCTTATTTGAAAATTTTCTGATGGAGTTTTTAATTTTTCTCCTAAATATAATTTTCCAGATTTTATTGCTATGCAATCGTCTCCTACTGAAAAATCTATGCCGATGTATTCTACATTTTTACATGATTCCGGATCTATTCCATCAGTATTTGGTGAATCGGCTGGATTTTGAATTTTTAAATTTATAAATTTTAAATTTTCAGAAAAAAATGGATGAACTGTCCATGATGGTGAATTTTTTATCGTAACTCCCTCGATAGTTATATTCTTACACTTATTTAAAAATATTGTTCTTGGTCTCCAGGCTCCTCTTTTAATCTTTGGATTATTCCACCAATTTTCTTTAGAGGCTTGTCCATTTATAACTCCTTCTCCAATTATTTTTACATTTTCTATGTTTATTCCTGTAATTATTGAAGAAAAACTATCTAATGGATTTCCTTCCCAAGTTCCTAAATAATATTCTTCATCTTTTTCATTTTCTATTAATCCTGGAAGAATTCCAAAATTATCTCGATTAGTATCACCTAAAATTTCAGCTCCAGCTCCTAATTCAATAGTTATATCACTTTTTAAAAATAACGATGTAACTAAATATTTTCCTTTAGGAATATACACTCTTCCATTTTTAGGACAAGACATTATTGCTGTTTGCAAAGGAAGGGTATCATTTGATACTCCATCCCCCTTCACTCCAAATCTCTTAACATTTAATGAAAAACTTTCACTTTTTGTTATAAAATCTTTCTTTATTAACAATTCTCCATTATCGTAAATTTCCAGTGTATAATTTGTTTCTGGTTCTAAATCATAAACACTATTAACTGTTTTTTCTATTTCAAATTTTTGTTTTCCAATCTTAACTTCTAACTTATTTTTAAGATAGAATCTATCTGTGTTATTTATTTCAAAAGTAAAACTTCTTGAATTTATTAATACTATATTTATCTCCATATTTTACCTCTCTTATCCTTTTACTCCTCCAGCTGAAATTCCATCTACAAAGTGTCTTTGAGCACAGAAAAATACAATTAATGAAGGTGCTAATCCAATTATTGACATCGCTAAAATTTGATTCCAGTTTACACTGCTACTTACATCCATAGACATTTTTAATGCCAATGCTACTGGATATTTTTCAACACTTGATAAATAGATTAACGGCCCCATAAAATCATTCATAGTCCACATAAATTGAAATAGTGCAATAGATATTATTGCTGGTTTTAGCATAGGAACCATTATATAAATAAGTGTTTGTAAAGAGTTACATCCATCTACACAAGCAGCCTCTTCAATCTCCTTAGGTAACCCTCTTATAAATTGTATTAACATGAATACAAAGAATGTATCTGTAGCAAAAGCTGCAGGAATAAATAAAGGTAAATATGTATCTAACCAACCAAAGTTTTTATACATTAAAAATTGTGGAATTCTTAAAACTACATTTGGTAGTAAAAGAGTTGATATCAAAATTCCAAATAAAATCTTTTTCCCTGGGAATTTAAATCTTGCAAAACCATAAGCTGTTAAAACTGCTGATACAATTGTTAAAGCAACTTTTGGTAAAACAATTTTAAAGGTGTTAAAAAAATATGTTGTAAATGTATACTCCGTTGACGTTTTCCATCCATTTACATATCCACTAAAATCAAATTTAAAATCTTTAGGTATAAATCCTATACTTGTAAAAATATCAGCATTTGTTTTAAAAGAAGCTCCTAGTAACCAAATTAAAGGATAGAGCATAGCTATTCCAACAATAGCTAAAGTTAAATATCTCAATCCAACTTTAATACCTGATATTATATTTCTTTTTCTTGCTCTTAATTGATTCTCTTTTCTGATATCATCTGAGATTTCATCTATTGATATATTTATATTTTTTACATTTTCCATTTTTTATTCCTCCCCACTATCAGAGTAGTGTACCCAATATTTTTGACTTCTAAATGAAAATAGTGTGAATATCATTATTATTAAAAATAATACCCATGATATCGCTGAAGCATACCCCATTTGATAGTAATTAAATGCATTATCATATATTAATAGTGGTAGTAATTTTGTTGAGTTAAGTGGTCCACCACCTGTTATAATATAAGGTCCATTAAATTCTTGGAAAGCTTGAATAAGTTGCATAATAAAGTTAAAGAATATAACTGGTGATATCATCGGAATTGTTATATTTAAAAACATCATTGTTTGTGAAGCTCCCTCTATTCTAGCTGATTCATATAATTCTTCTGGTATATTTTTTAAAGCTGCTAAAAATATCACCATTGCAGATCCAAACTGCCAAGCTCTTAAAAGACTTACTGTAAATAATGCATACTTTGGATCTCCTAACCATGAAATTGGATTAACTCCTAAATATCCAATTATTATATTTATTAATCCTTGATCTGAAAATAAAAATCTCCATAAAACAGCTATTGCAACACTTCCTCCTAATATAGATGGTATATAATAAGCCGTTCTAAAAAAGTTTATTCCCTTTAATTTATAATTTAAAATGTTTGCTATAAATAATGCAAAAGCTAACTTTATAGGAACTGTTATAAATACATATTTTAAGGTATTAGACAATGTTTTTAAAAATAAAGGGTCATTAAATAACTTTATATAATTTGAAAGACCTACAAATTTTGGTGCACTTAATAAATTGTAATTTGTAAAACTTAACCAAAGTGATGAAATAAAAGGATAAACTGTAAAAATTAAAAATCCTATTATCCATGGAGCTATAAATAAATATCCGTTAAATTGTTTACTTTTCACTATTCATCACATCCTTTTCTAAATATAAATACTCACTATATGTCATCAAAAATATTCCACTGCCTTTTACATCATCAGAAACAATAGGCTCTGATAAGTAATATTCGTAGCTTCCATCTCTTTCTTGACCACCAAATCCACCTAATCCTGCAACTAAACAAATTCCATCTAAAGATAAACTTTTATCTTCTTTTTCTCTTAAGTATTCTTTATAAATTCCTTCAAAAGCCTTTTTTCCAATTTCTGAGTACCTTTCACCGATATATCCTAATCTTGCTCCTTTCATCATGGCATAGGCTACCATTAAAGATCCAGAAGTCTCAAGATAGTTTCCATTCATCTCTTTTTTATCTACAATCTGATACCACATATTTTTCATCAAATCTCTGTACTCATCTACCCCTTTTATCGCCTCTTTGAATAAGATTTGAAGCCCTCTATATTCATTAAAAATCTCTTCTGACATATATTCTAAAGTATCAACTATCGACATTAAATGCCATCCGATGGCTCTTAACCAAAAGTTTTTAGAAAGCCCTGTTTCTGGAACTATCCAACTACATTTTTTAGCTGTATCCCATCCATGGTAATGCAATTTAAACTTTTCATCAAACATATTTTCTCTAACATTAATAAAATGTTTAAAAATATCTCCATAATTTCTTTTTCCATTGAACTCTGTCTCATATCTTATATAAAAGGGTTCAACCATATACATCCCATCTAGCCAAACTTGATTTTCATATCTTTTTTTATGCCAAAAATTCCCTTGTGGAACTCTTGGATGTTCTAAAATTTGTTCATATAATTTTTCAATTGCTTTTCTATATTTTTCATTCCCTGTAAAATTATAAACATCAAATAGAACTTTTCCTGCATTTATATTGTCTATATTAAACTCATTTTTCTCATAACCCTTTATAACTCCATCTTCATCTATAAAATCATCAAGATAACTATATACAAAATTTAAATATTCATCTTCTTTCGTTGTTTTATATAGCAACATTGCCCCTTGTAATAAACATCCATCTTCATAGCACCACTTTCCCTTATATGGTTTATAACTTTTTAAATAGTTACTTATATACTTTCTAGACTTTGTATTTATAGAATCCATTTTGTTACCTCCTTTAATTATTTTACACTAGTATCCTAGTAAACATTTTTAAAAAAGTCAAGACTTTTTTATTTCAAAATAGTTTTTTTTGTATATATATAGTATTTTTTGTTTTTATAATGTTAGTAAAATATTATTTTTATTGATATTGCTATATTAAAATTTTGCACATTTTAATATTTCTGGTATAATAAAAATAGAATATAAAGAACTGTTGGAGGTGTACTTTGAATTTATCAAAAGTTAATCGTCAATTTGGCGAGAATACTAAAAATTTTATATATAGAGTTTTAAAAACAAATATAATGATTCTAAATATTAAACCTGGAACTGGGATAAGCGAATCTGATATCGGTGAAACTTTAGGTGTTAGTAGGACTCCTATTAGAGAATCTGTCGTTAAATTATCTGAAGAAAGACTAATGGATGTTTATCCACAAAAGGGATCATTCGTATCTCTAATTGATTTAAAATTAGTTGAAGAGGCTTTTTTCATGAGAAAAATCGTCGAAAGAGAAGTTCTAAAACTCGCTACAACAAATTTCTCAAACCAAGCTATTAAAGAGCTTGAAAAAAACTTAAAATTTCAAAATATAATTGCTCAAATTGAAGAGGATCATACAGAACTTTTTTTCTTAGATAACGATTTTCATAGAATCATTTATAAAGAAGTTGGAAAAGAAAGAGTTTGGGAGGCTGTTCAATCATTAAGTACTCACTATGATCGTGTTAGGTTTTTAGATGCTATTGAAAAAACAAATTTAATTCCGACACTTGATCAACACAAAGATATTATTAATATAATTAGAGATGGCGACATTAACAAAGTCGATGAAATGATTGATAAACATCTTTCAAATTTTAAAAATAAAATTGGATATTTAATTGAAAAATATCCTGATTATTTCCTAAAATCTTAAATTACAAATAAAACCTACCTTAAATTTGGTAGGTTTTATACTTTTTTCTCCCAATCAACTCTTTTATATAAAACAAACGAAAACACTAGTGCAAAAAGATTACTAAACAACATAGAATACCATATTGAAAATTCATATAAAACTAATAAGTTTTCAAATATTAGTATAAAAGGAACCCTAAATATCCAAACCCTTCCAAAATGACAATACATTCCAAATTTAGTATGTCCCGTTCCTTGAAATACTGCTGCTAACGGTTGAAATATAGCCCAAGGAATTACACTTATCAACATAATTTTCAAATAATTTATTGAGTGTTTTTTTATTTCTATATCTTTAGTAAATATATCTATAACTGGATTTAAAATTAAAAATACAACAATCATTGATACCATTCCTACAAATAATCCGCAAACAATTCCAGTTCTTAGGACATTTTTTGCTTTTTTTATATTTTTTGCTCCAACATTCTGTCCCACTAAAATAGCTACTGCTGTTCCTATTCCATTTATTAATACATAAATTATATTGTTAATTCTGTTTCCTACACCGTAAGCTGCTAAAACTTCTGTTCCGTATTTAACAACAAAAATATTTATTATTATAAAACTTAATGAATTGGTAATAGTTGTAAGCGATGATGGAATTCCTAACTTCAATATTCTATAAAAAATATCTTTTTTAATTTTTAAAAATTCTAAACTTATCTCTCGCTTTAAATAAAGTTCATATGTACAGTACCCTCCTAATATTACATTTGCTATTAAGGTTGCAAATCCAATTCCATATAATCCTAATTTAAATTTATTTATAAATAAAGAATTTAAAAATATATTTAGAATAGTTGAAAATGCTATTAAATATAAAGGACTCATACTTTTTCCTTTTGAATTTTTTATTGTTATATATGTTGATACTAAAAAAGTCATTGGAATCGTTAAAAAAATAAATTTTATATACAAACTACTTTTTTCCAACAACTCTCCATCAGCTCCTGAAAATTTCAATATTTTCTCACAAAAAATAAATGATAATATTGTTATAAACAAAGATACCAATATATTTATACTCAATAGTTGACTATTTGTTTTTAGGATTTCTTTCTTATCTTTTTTTCCTACCAGCTGACTTATTATTACTCCTCCACCTACTGCAAACCCACTGCCTATTCCCACTATCATCTGGGTTATTGGACTTGTAAAAGATGAAGTAGCTAATTCTACTCCGCCTACTTTTCCCATATAGTATGAATCGGCGAGATTATATAAGTTTTGTAAAAAATTTGATAATATTATTGGGCTAGCTAATAATATCAAATTTTTCACATCCTTTTTTTCTAAACTCCACCCTTCAACTTTCTCTTTTAACATGATAATCCTCCGATTGATTCATTCTATTTTAGAACTTTTTATTTAAAAAAAACATAATAAAAATTTGACTTTTTTATTTTTTTAAGGTATGTTTTAATTGTAAATACATTTTAACTTGTATCCTAGAATGTTAACATACTAATAAACAAGTTTCAATGAGAAAATTTTTTATAATACGGGAGGTATATTTTATGGATTTCAAAAAATTACTTTTACTAGGTTCAGTTGTTGTAGGGATGTCCTATCCGACAATTTCTTCAGCTAATTCTAAAGTTGTGAATTTAAAAATGTCTTGGTGGGGTGGAGACGATAGACATAAAAAAACATTAGAGGCACTAAAACTTTTTGAAGAAAAATATCCTAATATTAAAGTTAAAGGAGAGTACGGTGGATGGAGCGGGTGGCAAGAAAAAGTTACCACTCAAATAATTGGAAATACTGCACCTGATGTTATGCAGATTAACTGGAACTGGATTGATCTTTTTTCAAAAGATGGAAATGGATTTTATGATTTAAATAAACTTTCAGACACTATTAATCTTGATAATTATAACTCTGATATACTTAATCAGTGTTCTGTTAATGGGAAGTTAAATGCTATTCCAATTGGAATGACTGGAAAGGTATTTTATATAAACGAAACTACGTATGCTAAAGCCGGCCTTTCAATTCCTAAAAACTTCAATGAAATGATTTCATCAGCTAAGATTATTAGAGAAAAATTAGGAAATGATTATTATGCTTTTGATACTGATGCTTATGGAGCTCTTCTTCTTATGCTTTATAAATTAGAACAAGAAACTGGAAAGCCATTTATCGTTAATAATAAAGTTGCTTATACAGAAGCAGAACTCGTTGAGGCTATTAATTTTTACAATAATCTAGTTGAACAAAACGCTCTACCATCATTAAAAGTTAGAGCTGCTGCTGGATTCATTCCTTTAGATCAACATCCAAGTTGGATTCAAGGTAAATATGCAGGAACATATGAATGGGATAGTTCCGCTCAAAAATGGCAAGATGCTCTTGAAGGAAATCAAAAATTAGTTTTAGCTGACTTTCCAACAGAATTTGGAGAAAATAAATCTGCATTCAATAAAGTTTCTATGGCTTTTGCTATTAAGAAAAATACAAAATACCCAAAAGAAGCTGCTACTTTAGTTGAATTTTTAACAACAGATCCTGAAGCTGTAAAAATTCTTGGAACTTCTAGAGGAATCCCTTCTAATTCTACTGCTGTTGAGGTATTAGAAAGTAATGGACAACTTACTGGTTTAGCTTTTGAAGCTAATAATGCTGTTAAAGATTTTGCTGGAAAAGGTATACACCCTCTTTTTGAACATAAAAAATTAAATACAGATCTAAGAGGTGCAATCGAAACTTTTGGATATGGTCAAGCAAATGCTGAACAAACAGCTAAATCAATCATATCTATCACTAATGAATTTTTATCTCAAAACCAATAAAAATATATTATAGGGAGAATATCTATGAGTTATAAAAAAGTCTTTTTTCTATCATTAACTGCATTATCTATTTTCACAGCATGTAACAAAGATAAAGAAAATATATCCTCTTCAACTCCAAGTAACCAAAATATAACATTAAGAGTTTCGTGGTGGGGTGGGGATGATAGGCACAAAAAAACTATAGAAGCTTTAAAACTTTTTGAAGAAAAATACCCTAATATAAAAATTAAATCAGAATATGGTGGATGGCAAGGATGGCAAGAAAAAATCACTACTCAAATGGCTGGTGATATGGCCGCTGATCTTATACAAATTAACTGGAACTGGATAAATATTTTTTCTAAAAATGGAGATGGTTTTTATAACCTAAATGATTTATCTACTACCCTTGATTTGAATCAATATGATAAAAATATTTTAGAACAATGTGTTATTAATAATAAATTAAATGCTATTCCTTATGGAGTTGCCGGAAGAGTCTTTCTGTACAATAAAACAACTTACGATAAAGTTGGCTTACCTCTTCCTAAAAGTTTCCAAGATATTGTTACTTCTACTCAGATAATGAAAGAGAAGCTTGGTCCTGATTACTTTGGATTTGAATCTGATTACTATGGTGCTCTTCTTCTTATGCTTTATAAACTAGAGCAAGAAACTGGAAAACCATTTATTGTCAATAATAAAGTGGCTTATAGTCAACAAGAGCTAAAAAATGCTGCTGATTTTTACTTAAATTTAGTTAATACTAAAACCATTCCTTCTTTAGAAGATCGAGCTGCCGCTGGAAATATTCAACTTGATCAACATCCATCTTGGATTGTTGGAAAATTTGGTGGAACTTATGAATGGGATAGCGCTTCTTTAAAATGGAGAGATTCTTTAGAAGAAGGACAAGAACTTGTTGTTGGTGAGTACCCAAAAGATTTCGGACTCCACAAATCTGGGTTTTCAAAAGTGTCTATGGCTTTTGCAATTAATAAAAATACTAAATATCCAAAAGAAACGGCTGAATTACTTAATTTTTTAATATCTGATCCTGAAGCTGTTAAAATTCTTGGAGTGTCTAGAGGAATTCCAGCTAATACTTCTGCTGTTACTACTTTAAAAGAAAATAACCTTTTGGATTCATTCATTTTAGAAGCTAACAATAAAGTTATTGATTTTGCTGGTAAAGGTATACATCCTCTATTTGAACATAAGCAGTTACATGTAGCTTTAAAAGATATTATAGATAAATTAGGTTATAAACAGCTTTCACCTGAAGATGCTTCTAATCAAATTATTAATGTAACAAATGAGTTTTTAAAAGAGAATAACTAGGGGGAATATATGAACAAAACCTTCAAACTTTCACTTTTTTTAGGGCTAACAACTTTAGCCCTAGGAAAAGTAGATTACACTGAAAATGATAAAGCTCGACTTGAAACTGTTAAAATTTTTTATAAAAATATAATTACTAATGGTCAAAGTAAGGTTAATCCAACACCACTTTTAGCTGACGGTATCAATACTATAACAGAAAAACCTGTCGAATGGATTTATCCCAACGGAGAAAAAGTTAAAATCTCTAACTTTGCAAACCAGCAAAATTTTTTAAGAACTCTAGTTATTTTATCTGAGGTTACAGGAGACTCACAATATAAAAATACTGCACTTGATACAACAAACTATTTTTTAGATAACTTTACTGATAAAAATGGACTTTACTATTGGGGAGGTCATAGATTTATCAACTTAGATACTCTTAAATTAGAGGGGCCTCAAGATAAAAATCAAGTTCACGAATTAAAAAATCATTTTCCATATTACGAATTCTTATATGAAGTAAATCCAATAAATACTAAAAATTATGTTACTGCTTTTTGGAATGGTCATATTGAAGATTGGGAAACTTTAGATATGGGAAGACACGGAAGTTATAATAAAAAATTAGATACAAATATCTTTAAAAATAATACCCCAATAGATATTGTAATCACTGAAAATCTACCTATACTCCCAGAAACAAAAGGATTAACATTTATTAATGCTGGTTCTGATTTAGTGTATTCAGCTTTTATTTTAAATAGTTTTGAAAATAATCCTGATATGACTAACTGGGCGAAAACACTTTTAAAACAATATGAACTTGCAAAAAATCCTAAAACTGGAGCTCCTGTATATCAATTTTCATCACCTAAGAAAAGAGAATGGCCACCTAAATCAGATTCTGATACTAACTCTAAATACGGTGATCGAGCCTATAGACAATTTGGACCAGAGTTTGGAGATATTGCAAAAGAAGGAAATGCATTATTTAAAGGAAATGCAAAGGCTATTATAGTAGATAACGCCTTAATTTTAACTGAAATTTATAAAAAAACTGGTGATAAAGAACTTTTAAACTGGTCAATAAATACTCTTAAAAACTTCTATAAAATATCTTTTGATTATGAGACTGGCGAAATTAAACCTGTTTGGAATGATGGAACTGATTTAACTAACTATACTTTAATTAGAGACGGATATTATGGAAAAAAGGGGAGTAAATTAACAAAAACAAAGCCTGCCACTGAAGAATATGCTATCGCCCTTATCAGATCTTATGAAGTATCTAAAGATATTGATCTTTGGAATCTTGCTAGAGTAATGAGTGATAAAACTTTTTCTCTTGGTGATATTGGAACAACTAATGGTCAAAACATTAAATTAGATTTCAAAACTAAAAATTCGTCACCTTACGCATTACTACTAATGACTGATTTATATGAGATTACAAAAAATGATAGCTATTTAAAAATGGCAAAAGTTATTGGAGATAATATAGTTAATACTAAATTTAAAAATGGTTATTTTGTAGAAGATGCAAGATATTTAAACTCAAGAATTGATTCCCCCGAAGCTTTTGCTTTAGTAACTTTAGATGCAACTTTAAAAGGTAAATCTAATTCTATCCCAAAATATATTAGTAATGGGGGATATATTCATGGCGAGCATATTGAAGGCGATTCAGTGTATGATAAAATGTAATTTATAAAAAAACAACTTAGGAGAAATACTTATGATTAAAATAGGAATTAGAGCTCACGACATGGGTAAGTACTCTTTAATAGACTTTCCAAAACTATTAAATACTATTAAAACTTTAGATGGTCAGTGCATACAATTGGCTCTTGGAAAATCTTTTATTGATTTTAATATTTCAAAAGAAAATTTAAATAGTGAGTTGTCTCAATATTTAAAAAATAATTTAGAAAATAAAGATATTAATCTATCCGTTTTAGGATGTTACATAAATATGGGAAATCCTGATGACAATATAAGACATCAGGAGATTGAAAAGTTTAAATATCATTTGGATTTCTCTAAAAACTTTCCTGGGTGTATCGTTGGAACTGAAACTGGTTGCTTAACTACAGACTATACATACACACCATTAAACGATACTCAGGAGGCTTTTGATATTTTTCTAGATACTCTAAAAAAAATAGTTAAACATGCTGAAAAAACTCAAACTTTAGTTGCTATAGAAGGAGTTTCAAAAGATATTATATCGACTCCTGAAAAAATGAATCTAGCTTTAAAAACTATTGTATCTAATCATTTAAAAGTTATATTTGATCCTGTTAATTTTTTAAATATAACTAATTTTCACAACCAAAAGGAAATAATAGAAAAATCTTTCGAACTTTTTGCTGATAAAATTGCAATAATTCACTTAAAAGATTTTAAAGTAGAAAACAATATTTTTAAAATTGTTCCTATTGGACAAGGAAATTTTGATATAGATACTTTAATGAAATGTATCAAAAAATATAATTTAAAGATTGATATCTTATTGGAAAATTCCAATATTGAATCTGCAAAAAAATGCATTCATTTTGTAAAAAATTCATATAAAAATAGTTAAAACATTAAGCAATATTTATTAAAATAACAAGGGGGAGACAAAATGTCCAAAAAAATTATTTTATTATTAGCAAGTATTTTATCTGTAGGAACTTTTGCAGCAACAATTGAAATCGGTTTTGAAAATGAGCAATACGATGATAAAGGAACAAATAACTATAACAGAAGTGATGTATTTATGCCTTATATTAGTGGAAGCTTTAATCCACTAGATGGAACTAAATTGAAAATTGATTTTAAGTATATGTATCAAGATCAATATGGAAAAGAAAGAGCCGAAGGTACAAATGCTAGATTTAAAACTCAAAGAGATAGATTCGAAATGTTCGCAAGTGGTTATAGTTATAAAAATGGAGACTTTGCTTTTAATCCTAAAGTTGGTTTCAGATATGAGCAATGGTCTATAAATGATAACTCTTCAAGTAGCCAAACGAAAAGAAATCTTAGCCTAAGATTTTTTCCAGATATGAATTATAAAATAACTAGCACTACTAATCTTTATTTAAGTGGATTTACAGGACCACTATTTACTGAAACAAAACAAGAATCTAGAAAAGATTCAGGTTATAAAAAAGGAGATTTAGATACTAATTATTACTATGGTGATTGGTACCAAGAAGTTCAATTAATTGGAGTTAGACAAACTCTTCCTAATAAAGATTCTATCTGGGCATCACTTTACAATGAATATAAATATCTTGAACATTCAGCTGAATATATGCGTTGGCAACTAAGAGGTGGATATAACTGGGGAGCAACTGATAAGTTAGCTATCAATCCATTTATCAGATATGATTTACACTATGAAGAAAAAGGAAAAGAATCATCTTCTTTAAGTGGAAGCAACAATGGTAAGACAAGAGATAAAGACGAAACTAGAATCGGTACAACATTTAGCTATAAATTTGACCCTACATTGACATTAGTAGGAGAAGTTTACTGGCAATCAGCTAAAAATATCTCATTCGATGGAAAAAAATCTGATGATAAAGACAGAATGTTTTATAAACTTGGTTTAAGAAAAGCTTTTTAATTATTTTATAGAATTTAGTGATTAAAAAAGACCTCTTTATTAAAGAGGTCTCTTTTTATTAATGAATTATTTTTTTTCCATTTTCCTCTGGTTCTTTTCCAGATAAATGAACTATTTTGTTTACCGCTAATTCTGCATATTTATCTAATATTGCAGGTAAATCTGAATTTTCAATTAGCTCTATGTATGCTGGGTCCTCTTTTATTTTAGGAGCTACTCTATATTTTTTATCACCAATCATTTCTATTTCAAAATCACCATTAAACTCTCCATAAATAGGATCTAAACTAGGCTCAATCTCTTTTACCATATCAGCTACTATCATTGAAAATATTTTCTTAACATCTTCAGCTCCTTGAGCTTTAGACATTCTTACTTTATAATCTCCCCAATATTTATTTTCTACCTCTGAAAATGATTTTTTGTATGCCATTTTTTTACCTCCTCAACTCTTGTTTTTACAGGTTTATATTTTTATCTACGCTAACATATCAACTCTTCCTTTTTTCTTTTATTTTTTTATATACAAATATAAAATATACTAAGAATAAAAAACCTGCGCTCCAATTTATAATTAAAATCCCTATCCAAATACCTTGAATACCTTGAAAAATCTTTATTAATATAGGAAAACACAATATAGGCATTAAGAATTGCCGATATATTCCAATTAAAATCGAAAATTTAGGAAATTTTAAACCTCTCAAAACCGCATCACATATATTTATTAAAATATATGAATTAAACGTAAATTTCTCTATTGAAAAATAACTTACTCCATATTCTACAACTTCTAAATCCTTAGTAAATACACTAAATAAATAAGGTAATAAATAACTTATACTTAGCATCCCGATAGTCATTATTACAAAACCATAAAACATCGTCTTAATAAAAACTTGCTTTATTCTATCAAATTTTTTTGCACCAAAACTTTGACCACTTATACTTAAAGCTGCACTATTTAAACCAATCGCTGGTAATAATATTAATTGTTCTATACGAGTTGATATTCCATATGATGCAATAGCTGAGCTCCCACCTACTTTTTGTATATAATGATTTATCACAAAAACTCCTACAGCTATCGTCATCATATTAAAACTTGCTGGCAATCCTTGATTTAAAATATCTTTAATATTTTTTATGCTTGGAATTTTTATGTTATAATTTTGTTTTAAAATTAAGGGAGATTTTTTTACCTTAAAATACAGATATACACTTCCTACTAACTGTATTAATACTGTAGCTATTGCTACACCATCTGTTGTTGTTTTTAAAACAAATATAAAAAATGGGTCCAATACTACATTAGCTAAAAATCCTATAATTAAAAAATTTCTATAAACTTTTGTATTACCTTGAGCTACTAATATTCCATTAAATATAGAATTTAAACAAAAGAATACAGCCCCTATAAATATCCATTTTGTATATTCCATTCCTAATAACAACTCTTTTTCTCCAGCTCCCATTAGTAAAAAAAGTTGCCTATTAAATTTAAGACCTATTACACTAATAAATAATCCTGTTAGGATTCCTATTAAGATTCCATCTTTTGCTAATTCTATTCCTTTATCCTTATCTTTTTCACCAATAGCATTTGAAATTAAAGCACTTAATCCCATTCCCATTCCAGACCCTAAAGAAATCAAAATAAAAAAAACAGGAAAAGATAATGACAAACCAGCTAAGGCTTTAACACTTATAAACCCTGTAAAATATGTATCAGTAATATTGAATAATGTATTAAATAAAAAACCAATACTAGAAGGTATCGCAATCTTCTTTATACATGTATTTAAATTTTCATTTACTAAATCCATCTTTACTCCTTTTCTCTTTTTATTTTTCTACTATTTTTCTAGATTTTTCCTTTTATTTTAAAAGATATCAACATTTTTTGAGTAAAATCAAATTATAATAACTTTAAGGAGGTTTTTATGAAAATTATACACGATGAAAAGAATTCAAAGTTTTATATAACTAATGGTGTAAATATAGAAATTGCAGAATTAACATACTCTATTAACTCTGCTGAAAAGACTCTTAAATTAAGTTCTACTTGGGTTGAGGAAGAATATCGTAATCAAAATTTAGCAACTACTTTAACAGAAAAATTTATAGAATTTGCTAAATTAAATAATTTAAAAATCATTCCAATCTGTTCTTTCGGAAAAGCTTATTTTAAAAGACATAATAATAAATACCAAGATATTATATTTTCAAAATAAATTTATCTTGTTTTTATCAATTTATTTTTTTATAATATTTATATAACGGATAAAATATTTTTGGAGGATTATTATGGGAATAAAAGTTGTCGTTTCTTTCAGCGGGGGAAAAGATAGTATGTTATCTTTACATAAAGCAATTTCATTAGGCTATGAACCAATTGCTCTTATGACAACAATAAATAAAAACAAGGGAGATTCTTGGTTTCATGATATCTCATCTGATCTTTTGAAACAAGTTTCATTAGCTATTAATATACCTTTGCTACTGGTTGAGTGTGATGGTGAAAATTATGAAAATACTTTTGAAATAGCTTTAAAAAATATGAAAAATTTAGGGGCTGAAGCATGTATTTTTGGCGATATTGATATTGCTCATCATAGAGAATGGGGAGAAATTAGATGCCAAAATACCAATCTTGAAGCTATTTTCCCTTTATGGCAAGGAAATCGTGAAGCTTTAGTTAAGGAATTTATAGAATTAGGATATAAAGCTATTATTAAAAAAGTTAATTTAAATAATATGAGTGCTGATTTTTTAGGAAAAACTTTAACTCATGAACTTTTAAAAGAAATAGAAAAAACTGGTTCTGATGTTTGTGGAGAAAATGGTGAATATCATACTTTTGTATACGATGGCCCAATTTTTTCTAAAGAGGTTTTATTACAAAATACAAAAAATATTATTAATGAAAATACTCTATTATTGAGCACTTATTAGACTTGTATATATAAAATGAATCGATTATACATATAATAAATAATTAATATACAGCATGAATATGCTGTATATTTTTTTTATATTTGTATATTTTATACACTCTGTGTACAATTATTAATATAAAAGTAAGTAAAAAAATCATTTTTTAGGAGGAAAAATTTATGTTCACACACACATTTAATATGGCAGAAACTTTAGCAATAGCAGTTTGTTTGTTATTAATTGGAAGATGGATCAAAGGAAAAGTATATTTCTTTGAAAAATTCTTTATACCGGCTCCCGTTATTGGAGGAGTTATATTTTCTATTGTTTCTCTAATTGGTTATAATATGCAACTTTTTGTTTTTGATTTTGATGGTTCATTAAAAAATCTTCTAATGGTAGCTTTTTTTACCACAATTGGATTTTTAGCAAGTTTAAAAATGCTAAAAAAGGGTGGTCTTCAAGTTTTTACTTTTTTACTTGTAGCAGTTATACTTGTTGTTATTCAAAACGTTGTTGGCGTTTCTTTAGCAAAAGTATTTAGTTTGAATCCTTTAATTGGAATCGCTGCTGGCTCTGTTCCTCTTACTGGAGGTCACGGAACTTCTGGAGCTTTTGGTCCTGTTCTTGAAGCTGCTGGTGCTACTGGTGCTATGTCTGTTGCAATCGCCTCAGCAACTTTTGGATTAGTTGCTGGATGTCTAATTGGTGGTCCTGTTGGAAAAAGACTTATGGCAAAACATAATTTAAAATCTCCTAGAGAAGTAGAGATGTTTCTTGATGGTAATGAAAATCCTTCTGATACAAAATTACTTTTAAATGAAGATTTATTATTCAGAGGTATTGTTTACATTGTTTTGGCCATGGGAATTGGTGGATTTATAACACCATTAGCTAAAAATTTAGGAATTGTTCTTCCTGTGTATATAGGTCCTATGATTGTTGCTGCAATTATAAGAAATATTGCTGATGGAGCTAAAATAGAAATCCCATTAAATGCAATTAATGTTGTTGGTAATATTGCATTACAACTTTTCTTAGCTATGGCATTGATGTCTATGAGACTTTGGGAGTTAGCTGCACTAGCTATTCCGCTTGTAGCAATTCTTTTAGCACAAAAAGTCGTTATGGCTTTATATGCATATTTTGTAACATTTAGAGTTATGGGAAAAGATTATGATGCTGCGGTTATGGCTGTGGGACATTGTGGATTCGGAATGGGAGCTACTCCAAACGCTATGGCTAATATGGAGTCTTTTACAGCTGCAAATGGTCCTTCTCCTACAGCGTTCTTTGCTCTACCATTAGTTGGATCTCTTTTCATAGATTTTGTTAACGCATCAATTATAACAGTCTTTGTTAATATGTTTTCTTAATAATAAAAGGAGAGTTTTTCAACTCTCCTTTTACTTATTTTTATTGATTTAATATTACCCTTGTTCCATCAGCCATTTCTAAAATTTGACTTCTTTGATCAGAATATATGACTCTAGCTCCTTGTCTTCTTCCTTGATTATATTGTTGATAATTTGGACTTGGATTTCCATAGAAATTTTGAGGTGCCCCTATATTTCCATATTTTCTATTGGCATTCTCTATTACAGCTTGCCTTTCATATCCTCTACGTATTTGAGTATCTAATCTTCTTAAATCTTGTTGATGTCTATATTCACTTTGGTTGTATTGCGATCCTAGAATTAAGGCAGATCCTGTTACTATAGCAGCCCTTGTTCCTCCATTTAATCCTCCCCACCAACTTGCATAGCTCAGTGAAGATAATAGAAGTAATAACATCAGTATCCCTTTTTTCATTTATATATCACTCCTTAAATTTTGATAATATATTATAAATGGTTTTACAACAAAAAGCAACTTTTGTATATTTTTTACTTATTTTAGTTATATATATGTGATATAATTCAATGTATAAAAATTCGGTAGTGATGAATCTAATAAAGTGATTACAACACCACAGTCTATTTTTAGAACTAATTCATAAAATTGCCATATATGCTGTATGTAATAAATTCTTTCCAATTTAAGAGGTCTCTCTTATTTTTTTATACAACATATGTGGATATAAATTATAAGGAGTTTATAATATGGCTATAAAAAAAACTAATGCAATGAGAGAGCTCGATAAAGCTAAAATTAAATATGATATTTTTGAATACGATATTGATGAAAATTATTTAGGCGCTGTCAGTGTTGCTTCAAAAACTGGAGCTGATATAACTAAGGTTTTCAAAACACTAGCTCTTACAAATGACAAAGATGAACTTTTCATTGTGTGTATTCCTGGAAGTGATGAAGTAGATTTAAAAAAAGTTGCTTCAATTGTTCAGTCTAAAAAAGTAGATATGCTTGAACTTAGTAAATTAAAAGAAAAAACAGGTTACATAAGAGGAGGTTGCTCTCCTATTGGGATAAAAAAAAGACACCTATCATTAATACATGAAAGTTGTCTAAAAAAAGATTTTATATTTATAAGTGGGGGACAAAGAGGACTACAAATTAAAATTAGTCCTAATGATTTAATTAATTTTCTTAATATGGAAGTTAAAAATCTTATTATTGAATAATTTTTCTGGGAGTGTAATTAATGAATACAACAAATACTATTATTTCTGTACTATCCGATAAAAATATTATTGGGGTTATGTCATCATCGATTTCTATTATGATTTTAGGTTTCTATCTAGGAAAGAGCAATAAACTAAAAAGCTCTTTCTCTATACCATTAGGAGAAATTATATTAACAATTTCTATTCCAGCTTTGTCTTTTAATGCTTTTATGAAAGATTTTGACAAAGAAACTTTTGTTAATGGGATAAACATATTAATCTGGAGTTTTTTAATTCATCTTTTTTTAATGGCCATTGGTAATATCTTCTACAAAAATTTAGATTTAGAAAAACAATTAACTTTAAAGATTATGTCTGTTTTTGGTGGAATTACTGTTTTTGGAATCCCAATAGCTCAAGCTTTATATGGCGATCTTGGAGTTATATATTCTTCAATTTTTTCCATACCGTACAGAGTTTTACTTTATTCTTATGGTTTTATTAAAATGTCTAGTATTAAAATGGATAAAAAAAATCTTAAATCTATGTTTTTAAATCCAGTTATTTTAGCAACTTTCATAGGTCTTTTCATTTGGGTGTTTCAAGAATATCTTCCCCAAGTAAGCATAAGTGGACAAAAATTTCCTATTTTAAGAATTGATAAAACAGCCTTTTGGATATATAAACCTTTAGCTTTTTTAGCAGGTTTATGTTCACCATTAGCATGGTTAGCTGCTGGATTAAAATTATCTGAATTACCTATTAAAGAATCTTTGAAAAATTCTATAGCTTGGCAATTTTCTATTATAAAAACTCTTTTAATTCCTTTTCTAGTGTTGATTATTATTTTAGGAGCTAACTTCTTTGGTATTCTTCAATTATCTAGTGTTAGTTTAGGAGTTATAACTATTATGATGGCTACTCCAACAGCATCTGTTGTCATTGCTTATTCTTTAAAGTATAATAAAGATCCTTTAATAACATCGAGCTGTTCTCTTTTATCAACTATTTTTAGTTTGATTACAATACCTATTTTAATAGCTTTTTTACAAATTTTTAAATTTTAACTGAGTCATTGACTCAGTTTTTTTATTTTTAATATCATTACTATCATTGGTAAAATAAATAGATATAGCGAATAAGGTATTATTTTTACTGCAGAAATATCCAACATCAAAGCTGGTACAGTAATTGCTATATTCCATGGTATTAACGAACTTAACACAACACTACTATTTTCTATATCTAAAGCCAATAATTCCTTTGTAAATCCATTTTTTTTATAAATCTTTTTCATAATTTGAGAAGTCAATAGTATAGAAGTAGATTGACTACAACTAATAGCAGCTGTTAAAATTGCCACTACTATTGTATATAAATATATTTTCCATTCACTTTTTACAACTCCTATTTTTTCAGATACCAATTTTAATATTCCTAGTTTATCAACTATATTAACTAAACCACAAGAAAGTAAAGCCATAACCATAGCTGTTCCCATTGAAAATATTCCTCCTCCTCTTATTACATTATATAATTCATTTTCAATTGGAAGCTTAAATCCATAAATTAATACTTTAATAAAATTTCTATCTTCATAGTTTTGTAAAAACCATCCTATAATTAAACTTAAAAAAATACTTACTAATATTGTGTGCCTAATATTCTTTTTCAAAAGACACATTATTACTAAGTAAATCATCGGAATAAACACCAAAAAATCTAAATAAAAATTTTGATTCAACAAAGTTAAAATATTATTTTCTATAAATTTTGATTCAATATTCCTACCTAAATAAAAATACAAACTTAATGTTATTAAATATGGAAGGATTGAAGCTTTAAACATACCTTTAACATTGCTATATATCTCGGTTTCTGTCAAAATAGATACAAAGTTAGCACTAGATGACATTGGAGATCCTCTATCACCAAAATAAGCTCCAGATATTATGCTTCCTGCAACTATATAAATATCTAAACCAACCCCCCTAGCCAAAGATACCATAACTAATCCTATAGTTCCTACAGTTCCAAAAGAACTTCCTATTAAAAAAGAAAATAAAGAAGTTATTAAAAATGAAAATACATAAAAATAATTGGGATTTATAATTTTTATCCCATAGTATATTAAAGCTGGAATTGTTCCTGAGATAAACCAACTTGCCGAAAGAGCCCCTAAAAGAGCAAATATAAAAACTAGTAAATAAGATTTTTTAGTTCCGGTTATTGCTATATCTAGGGTGTTTTTTAGAGTTTTAAATTTTTTTACTGAAAAAATAAAAATCCCTAAAAAGATTAAAGATAAAATAATTAATAAAATTGATTGAACTTTAAAAGAATATAATATTGCTATTATAATAAAGATGGTATGTATCATTTTTATTTCTCCTCTTTATTTTATCTATTATCTTATATTTTTTTAAAAGTCAATACTCTTTTAAAATTTGTCCACTTATGTTGTAAAAAATAGTAAAATAATGGTAGAATTTGTGTATATATTATTAGGAGGAATTTAAATGATTTTTAAAGTTTTGTTTAATTTAATTATTGTAATAAGTCTAGGAATTTATAAATATATTTTCCCCTCATCTTTTTTTATTAATATCTTATTTTTCGTCTATCTCTTTTTTATTATCTATCATTTTTTTATTCTAAATGGTAATAAAATTTTTAAAGCTATTATTGAAACTTGCTTTACTATCGGAGTTACTCTTTTTATTATTAGCTTAGGAACTATTATCACAGATATACATAATTCAAAAAATTTAGAATTAAAAAATGATTATATCATTATTTTGGGAGCCGGATTACGAGGAAATAAACCTAAAAATGTTTTAAAATATCGATTAGATAAAGCTATTGATTATTACAAAAGATACCCTAATACTATATTTATTGTTTCTGGTGGTCAAGGAAAAGATGAAATTATTAGTGAAAGTAAAGCTATGAAAAATTATCTTCTTTCACATTCTATTCCTAAAAATAATATCATTGAGGAAAATAAATCTACAACAACCTTAGAAAATCTAATTTTTTCTCGTAAACTTATTCCAAATAATATAAAAAATATTGGCGTTATAAGCAATGATTTCCATATGTATAGAGTTAAATTTTTTGCAAATTCATTAAATTATAAAATAAATCCTATATATGCTAAAACTCCTTTAAAAAGCAAAGTCAGTTTATTTAGTCGAGAAGCTCTTGCTATTATATATTATAGTTTAAAAAATATATTATTAATTCAAAAGGAGCCTAACAAAAGTTAAGCTCCTTTCAAATTAGCACTTTCTATAAAAATTAAAATCCTTATTCAGATTTTAAGATTATAAGCTTTTAAAATGTTGTTTTCATCGCTACATAAGCAAATGGTTGCCATCTCCAATCTGAAGCTGAATCTTGATTTACATTATCCCAGTTTCTATATTCTGCTCCAACTCCTACAGTAGTTACAAAATTTTCTGTTACTCTATAATCCGCTGATACAGCTAGTTGGCCATATAATTCATACGTATTTTTTGATTTTTTCATTACATATGAATTTTTATTACTATCAAATCCATATCTATCATACTGTCTAAATACATATGGGTCATATCCTCCTTCAAAATCTAGATTAATTCCATAATTATTTCCTGTATATAATTCAAAATGTCTACGTAAATAAAATTCCCATTCTACTACAAGTTCCTTATCCTCTTTATCATTTCCATTACTTCCTGTTATGATATCTTGGTTATAGAAGTAATAATCCAAATAAAGTGTACCATCCCATTTTATTCCTAATGGTAAATTTCCTGCATATTCTAAATCTGCTCCAATAGCATTAACATAGTTTCCACCATTAGAATTTGGGAATAGGTGATAGTACTTAGGAGCTAAAACTAATTTCTCTACAAAAGCTCCCTTATTTTTATATAAATCCATTCTTAATTGATATTCTAACTCTTGATCATCATTTTCTTGATTATAATATTCAATTCTAGAAGTTAGCCAATTATTATGAGCATAATATAATCTCATTCTTGTTTCCGTTCCATCTTTAGCACTATTATCTTTAGATTCATCATCTCTTTCTAAATTATTATAGTCTCTTATTCTTCCTTCTAAAAGAATTTTTTCAGTTGCTTGAACACCAAAAGTTGTTTGCAATCTAGAATAGTTATTAGCTCCTCTATTCCATTCATCTTGAGCTATACTTGGGTCTACTGAGGTGTCTGAAAAGCTATTTTCCAACCCATCACCATGTCCTTCAGTTTCACCATAACCTTTATACTCTATTCTTAAATAACCACTTGGTCTAAAAGTAGTTTCTTCCTTTATAATATTTACATCTTCCACTTCTACTATTTCCACTTTAGGATAATTAACTAATTCTTTTCCTTGAGCCATTGTAGTTACAGCAAAAATTGCACTTAAATAAATCAGATTTTTTTTCATAATTCCCCTCCATTTATATTTTTTAATCCACCTGTTGTTATTTTAAAACTTTTTATCTTAAAATAATAGTTAGAATGGATAACCGTGAACTATTCACCCTTTCATTTTTATTTTAAATAGTTTATTATATATGTATAAATTACTAAAAGGGGTATATCATGAAAACACATGAGGGAGCGATTTATTTAATTTCTTCAATTAACAAAGAAATAGATTTTTTATTTAGTTATCTTTTATCAAATCTAGAAATAACAAAAATGGAAAGTGTTTATTTAAAGCTTATCTATCATAATCCTGGAATTAGCCAGTATGAAATCTCTAAAGAAACTAAAATAGAAAGATCTCTTGTTACTAAATACATTACAAATTTAGAGGATAAAGGATTAATTGAAAAAAGAAAAATTGATTCAAGAAAAAAAGGTTTATATCTTTTAAAAGATGGAATTTTAGCCATTAATTATATTGATTCTTTTCTTCCAAATATACAAGATAAATTTAAAGATTTATTTTCAGA